>CAIOGK010000052.1 GCA_903857815.1 Candidatus Falkowiibacteriota bacterium | reverse complement strand
TCCCAATGGTATTGTTTTTGGTGCGACCGGCGAACAAGTTGTTTTTTATGTGAAAAATATTAAATTTGAGATGAGTAATTATGATACGGGGTATAGTTCTTATGGGGCAAGTAAAATTTATCAAAAATTATTACCTCAGTACTTAGAAGATGTCTGTTATAATAGCGATCCAAGCGGTAAGCTCAGCTATCGATTGAAGGATAATGCGCCTGCCAAATGTTTAGATTATGCTAAAAAATGTAGTCAAGTTGAGGTTGGCTGTAATTTATATACTTCAGTTAAAAATAATTTTTCCATTCCGGCTAAAGTTGGCGATATGGATTACTGCCCGAAGGAATGCGTTGGCTACGATGTTTATGTTGCTAAAGAAACTTATTTTAATTCTGCTCAAGCCGATAATCTGATTCCTAATACCGCCCGAGCTTGTAGTGCCGAATCAGTGGGCTGTAATGAATTTACTAATCTAGATAGTTTATCTGCCGGAGGGGAAAATAGAGAATATTATTCGACTTTAAAACATTGTGTCAAGCCGAGTCAGGCATCTTGTGGGAGTTTCTATGCCTGGGAGGGAACTGAGAATGGCTATCAACTTCGTTTATATAATTTACAACAAGGCGCTAATGGACCAGTAGTTATTAGCGATGACAGCAGTGTGTGTAATGAAACGATTTATAATATGCCGGTCAATAGCCCTTTGTATAATCCTGATTGTAAGCAATTATATAATGCTAGCGGAAACATTTATTATCATCTTAAGTCTAATTTAATTACTTGCTCTGATTCTTGTCGTGCTTATCGTATTACCGAAAAAAATTATGATCGTCGCTTAACCCAAGCTACTTGTACCGGAACTAGCAAAAGTTGGGATGCTAACGAAGGGGCTTGTATAAGTTGTATGAGTGGCGGCACTTGGAATAGTACTCATCAAGCTTGCGTTTATCAGGGTATTCCAGGTGAGGGCAAAACTTGTAGTGCTAGTGAAAGCGGTTGCCGTGAATATAATGGTAATGAAGGAAACAATGTCCGTTTAGCTGTGTCTTATGATTTTGAAGCAGGAGTTTCTAATTGGATTTCTAATTGTTCAAACGGTATTACCATTGAGCCGATTTCTAGTAATAAAGGTGGGCACTCTCTATTATATAACAGCGCTGCAACCACCTGCTCAGAAGTAGCGGGAACTAAAAATTCAGTTGCTCAGCTTAAAGTGGGCGGAGCAGTTAAAGAAGGTAAGTCTTATCGAGTTCAGTTTTTAGCAAGTGCTCCGGCAGATGCCGATCTTAACCTTTTTATTTATAATCCAGAAACATCAGAAATTTCTCAGTTTAATAATGGTAATCCAATCAAGATTGCCGGCGGTAGTGATTGGCAAATTTATTCTGTTAATTTAGATAATTTAGATCATGTAGTTTCTGGTAGCGAAACCCTCACTATCATCGCCAACAGCAATTTTTATCTTGATAATTTTATTTTGACGGAAATTACTGATCGTTTTTATTTGGTAAAATCTTCC
>CAIOGK010000051.1 GCA_903857815.1 Candidatus Falkowiibacteriota bacterium | reverse complement strand
TATAAATATAAATATCTTGTATATTCACATCTATATTATAAAATAAAAAAGATAAACTAAAAATAAACTCATAAAATTACGACTTAGACCCTCCAGTTCTGTGAGTTTGCCTTTATGATAAATTCGGGTTAAGATTTAATAAGGATTATTATCTTTTTACGTCAAATGTCTAGTAATAATACAAAAAAACGTTTATTGGAAGCCTTACAGGATAGAATTTCTGACCCGTTCGCCATTAAAGAGGGGCGTTTTAAGTATGGCCAGTTGAAAGACTCGGTTTATTATTCTGATTGGACGGAGCAGTCATTTTTATCAGATAGTGGGAATAAGGAGATAGTTACTCGAAGTTTTAATTTTAAGAAATTAAAATATTTTGCATTTATTGGCATAATGGTTTTGTTAATACTTTTTGTGCGTACAGTTTGGTTGCAGATTGTAAAAAATAATTATTACTATCTTTTATCCGAAGACAATAGATTAAGGGCGGAGATAATTGAGCCCAAAAGAGGTATTATTTATGATAAAGACATGAAGCCTTTGGTGAGGAATAAGGCTAATTTTGTTTTATATTTACGCCCGATAGATTTACCTCGTGATGAATTAACTCGCGATAATTTAATTAGAGAGATAAGTGTAGTTTTGGATGAAGATAAAGGATTTAATTCTTCGAGCGTTGTAGCGGAGACAACGACAAGCTCTCGAGAACTTAGTGTTATTTCTGATAATCCATCTTTTTATAAAATTAAGGATCTTTTGTCTACGGTTAAAATTGGTTCGCTAGAATCTTATCAACCGTTATTTGTTCAGGATAATATTGTATATGAAAAGGCGATGTTAATTTCTTTAAAACTTTCTAGCTGGCCGGGAGTATTTTTAACTAATAAAATTAGACGAGAATATTTAACCTCTGGTTTAAATGGCCCAGAAATATCGGGAGTTAGTAGTTTATCGCCGATTTTAGGTTATACTGGAAAAATTAATGATAAAGAATTGAAAAATCTTGGTAAAAAATATTCAATGATTGATTATATCGGTAAAGCGGGGATTGAATATTTTTGGGAAGATAAATTGAAGGGAGAAAGTGGGCGCAAAAATATTGAAGTCGATGCTTTGGGTCGTCGTAAAAAAATAATTAATGAAGTCCCGGCTAAAGATGGAGCAAATTTACTTTTATCATTAGATATTGAATTACAGAAAAAAACTGAAGAAGTTGCTAAGATTTATTTAGAAAAAGGAAAATTAAAACGCGCCTCAATTGTAATTATTAATCCCAGTAATGGAGCGGTCTTAGCTTTAGTTAGTTTGCCCACTTATGATAATAATGCTTTTGCTATGGGAATTAGTCAGAATGATTATGACAAGTTTTTAAATGATCCAGACAAGCCACTATTTAATCGTTCAATTAGTGGAGAATTTCCATCGGGCTCAACAATTAAACCTATTTTCGCGGCCGGTGCGTTGGAAGAGGGGGTAATTAATGAAAATACTAGTTTTTTGAGTACTGGCGGCCTGAGAATTGGGGAGTGGTTTTTCCCGGACTGGAAGGCTGGCGGTCATGGGACTACAAATGTTAGAAGTGCTATCGCTTTTTCGGTGAATACCTTCTTTTATTATATCGGTGGTGGATATGGAGATTTTAAGGGCTTAGGATTAACTGGGCTAGTAAAATATTCTAAACTTTTTGGTTTAGGAGATTTAACGGGAATAGATTTAAATGGCGAAGCAGCTGGCTTTGTCCCTACGAGTGCTTGGAAAGAAACAACTAAAAATGAGCCTTGGTACATAGGCGATACATATCATTTTGCGATTGGGCAAGGTGATGTTCTAGTTACCCCGCTTCAGGTCGCAAATTATACTGCCGCTTTAGCAAACGGAGGGATATTATATCAGCCGCACTTAGTTTCTAAAATCTTAGATAGTAACAATCAGGTTGTTCAGGAAATATTGCCCAAAGTTATTCGTAAAGATTTTATTAGCGCTCAAAACATGAATATTGTCCGAGAAGGGATGCGTCAGACAGTTGTTTCCGGTAGTGGTCGTTATTTAAATTCTTTACCAGTTTCTGCGGCTGGTAAAACTGGAACCGCTCAATGGTCTAGTAAAAAAGCCAATCACGCCTGGTTTATTGGTTTTGCTCCTTATGAGAATCCGGAATTAGCAATTACGGTTTTAGTAGAAGAAGGGGTAGAAGGGAGCACTATTGCCGTTCCTATCGCTTACGATATTTTCAACTGGTATTTTAGTAATAAAAAATAGTTTATGCCTTTATATATTCATTTATTTATTCATTTTATTTTAGCTGTTTTGGTAGGTATTTATTTTGGTTGGCGTTTAAAAAATAGGTGGCTAGGAATTACTATGGGAATATTGGGCGGATTCCTTATAGATTTAGACCATGTCTTGGAATATTTTTTGGTGTATGGTTTAAATTTTAATCTTCAATACTTTATTGAGAGTCGACAGTTTTTAACATCTGATAAGATTAGAATATATTTTCATGCTTGGGAATATTTTCCGATTTTTTTATTTTTAGGTTATCTATTTAGAAAGCAAAAATGTTTAAAAATTATTTTTTTTACACTTGCTTTTGCCGGGGCGATACATCTAACGACTGATGTTTTTATTAATAAATATGAATTTAAATATTACTCAATTTATTATCGATATATAAATAATTTTTCTGCTCCCCAATTATTGGATACAGCTGATTATCAGCTCAATCAAGAATATAAGATAAAACTAGGAATTTAGCTTATATTAAATGATTTATATTATATATTAGCACTCTCTT
>CAIOGK010000050.1 GCA_903857815.1 Candidatus Falkowiibacteriota bacterium | reverse complement strand
TTTTTAAAAAACATAAGAAAAAATTTGCCGAGTTGCTCTAGTATAAATTATTTTTATGAATAATCCCCCCGCAAAAAAAATTTCAGTCAAAAATATTTCTAAGTATTTTAAAATTGGCTTTCAAAAAAATGATGGCGCGTTATCGAGATTAATGTCTTCTTTACTAGGAAAAGAATCAAAAAAAATAATTACCGTGCTGGATTCTATTTCTTTTGATTTATCTACGGGCGAGAATATTGGAATAATTGGTGATAACGGCTCAGGGAAAAGCACGCTCTTAAGAATAATCGCGGGAATTTATCAACCAAGCAGGGGCTCAATTGAAAAAAATGGAGATATTATTTATATGAGCGGCTTTGGCTTAGGATTAAAACAAAGATTAACCATGAGAGAAAACATTTATTTAATCTGTTCCATCATGGGGCTAAACCGAAAAGAAACAAAAGCTAAATTTCAAGAAATAGTTACTTTTTCAGAATTAGAAGAATTTATCGATACTAAAGTCTATCAATTTTCATCCGGAATGTTAGGGCGTCTATGTTTTTCGGCAACCATTTTTTGTTTAGAGCAAAAAAAAATTGACATTGTTCTATTAGACGAGGTATTCGATGCTGGTGGAGATTTAAATTTTCAAAATAAAGCTTTGAAAAAAATGGAGGAACTGATTAAAAGCGGGGTTGCCGTTATTATAGTTAGTCATGATTTAGAAATAATAAAAAAATATTGTAACCGGGTAATTTTATTAGAAAACGGAAAAATAAAAAAAACCGGTTCACCGGAAATAGTAATTAACGAATATATAAATAGCAATCTGAAATAGATAACTTATTTACGCGAAATCTTTGCAGCAATAATCCCAATTTTCCAAGCTAAATCAGCGACTACTCGATAAGGAGCCTCCTTAGTTTTAAAGATAAACTGCCAAGTAGCCCAAGGAATAAAAAATAAAAAATTCCGCAACCTAAAAGAACTAGCGCTCTCATCATTTTTCAAAAGTCCTTGAAAATTTTTATCCTGACGATAAAAATCAAAAATATCAGTTGCACTTTTTCCTCGATGAAACTGAGTTTTAAAAAGTTCCACTAAAGATGAATCGTGGGAATGGGAAACTAATAAATCCGGTAAAAACTTAATTTTAATACCTTCATTTTTTAGTCTAAGAAATAAATCCCAATCTTCATAAGCTGGTAACTGAGAATTAAATCTCAGTTTTTTTAATAACGATGATTTTATGGCAAAATTTTTAGTATCTAAATGATCAACATAACCGTCTTTTATCTTAGACTGAATAAAGCGCCAATCGTCTTCCTGTCTCATGTTTGACCAATAGTTACCGATAGCGTCTTTTTGGAAACCAGAAACAACTAATTCTTTACCCGCTAAAATCGGTTGAATAATCTTAGAGAGCCAATCAAGAGGGGCAATACAATCGGCATCCATCATAACAATAATTTCCCCACGAGCAACATCAACTCCGGCATTTCGCGCACTCCCCCGCCCCTGTTTAGATTCAAAGACATAAACTAATTTATCAGTTTTATTTAAAAAACTATCAATAATTTTTTTAGTATTATCGGTAGAATTATTATTTACGACAATAATTTCATAATCAAGAAAATCTTGTTGAGTAACAGAAGCTAAACATTCGGTTAAAGTTTTCTCGCCATTGAAAACAGGAATAATAACGGAAACTTTTGGTAATTTATTAAGCATTTTTATTAAAAATTAATGATGTTTTTTATTTTAGTAATAAAGATTGAAATATCGAAATCGAAGGCTCTCTTTTTACAAGCAGTCTGATAAAATAAAGGGTTAGTTTTTAAATTATTTTCTATTACTTTAACAAGACTAACTATTTTTTCGCTATTAATATCTTTTACTAAATATCCGGTCGTCTCGTTAATTACCGATTCAATATAACCACCCTCGCTAGGAGCAATAACTGGCTTACCGGCCGCCATCGCTTCTAAAACAGTCATCCCAAAATCTTCATTTTGAGCGGTAGTAATAAATCCAGTACATCCAGCGTATAGCGCTTTCAATTCCTCGTCACTTACCCAATGTTTAATAATAACATTATCTAATTTCCCGCTAGCTATTTTTTTCTTACAATTTTCAAACTGAGAAACGCCTTTTTCATAACTAGCAACCATGATTAATTTTTCTGAAGGTAATTTTTTAAAAGCTTCGATTTGCATCTCAGAACGCTTATGAACAGCGAGACGATTAACCGAGAGCCAATACTTCCCCTCGGAAGCATTTAAATTGTTATTAACTACGGGGACTACTGGGGTAAAATATTTTCTAGTATCTATCGGCGGATAAATAACTTGAGCGTCCTGATAATAATATTTTTTAATCCGTGCTTTAGTATTTAAAGAATTAGCAACCCAATTATCTACCGAATGTGAATAACTGAGACTTAATTTTTGATTAATTAAAACCCAGATATTATAAATCGGTTTCTCCCAAAAATTTAATAGTTCTTTTTTTATAAAATCTCTGAATTCCCAAAGTTCATTTAAGGGACTATGAGCATACCATAAATTGGGATGATGATTTACCGCGCCTGACATCGCCCAATCACCGGCAATAATAAAAAATTCATATTTTCCAGATAAATTGAGCTGTTTAAATTTCCATAAAGCTAGTTGTTGTCTAAAAGGGGCTGCTTTAGGTATTTTTCCGATTGAGTAGATGCGCGGGATTAAATCACTAAAACCCATCTTCCCTATTTTCTCCAAAGAAATATTAGTAGTATACAAATCAGCGCCTAGTTCACGAGTTAAAGTAAGGGCAACTATTTCAGCGCCACCAATATTATCAAGATAATTATGAAAAACTGCTATTTTCATTTTTCTTTAATTCCTAAAATACTAAACATAAAAGCCGAGAAAAAAGTTTGCATTCCTAAAACTAATAAAGTAAGGGCGACAACGGAATTTTTAATTTCATTAAGAGAACTGAAACCAGAACTAACCCAATTAATAAATATCAGTCCGTAAATAAACGCTCCTAAAAGTATCATTAAAATTCCAATCAGTCCCGCCTTTTCTATAGTGAACCATTTAAAAAGTTTTTCTATTCGTAAATTAGAGTCACCTAAATGAGTAATCGCGTAAACCTTAGAAAAGCCACTAAATAATATTAATTGATAACCAATAATAATTAACACCGAAAAAAGAAACATCGGATGAATATAGAGATGGATACCAAACAAAACCGGATTAGAAAAATAAAAAATAGCCATAAATATAATTCCTAGAAAAAGCATAATCAGGCCAGGAATTAAAAATAAAAACAAGGGTGAATATAAAAGAATAAAACGAAGGTGTCGCCAGCCATCAGTAATTGAATTCAATTTTGAATTACCTAAACGAGGGCGATATTTAATAGGGACTTCCGTTATCTTTAAACTTTTCTGACTCGCTTTAATAATCATTTCAGAAGCAAATTCCATTCCCCCGGTATGTAAATTTATTTTATCTAAGGCGGTACGAGAAATAGCGCGTGCGCCACAATGGATATCATTAATTTTTACCGAAAAGAAAAATTTTACTAAAAAAGATAAAAAGGGATTTCCAACATAACGATGGGACCAAGACATTGCTCGTCTCGCCATTTTTCCGGAAAAACGATTACCAACTACGAAATCAAAACCCGCTTTAAGTTTATTAATAAAAAAATTAATTTCTGAAAAATCGTAAGAACCATCACCGTCGGCCATAAAAATATATTTTCCACGGGCAACGCTAAATCCTTTAAGATAAGCAAGGCCATAACCTTCGCGCTCTTCCCTAACTAAAAATAATTCAGGCCAATCAAGTTGAAAACTTTTTACAATTTCGGCAGTTTTATCTTTAGAATTATTATCAACAACTATTACTTCGACTAATAAATTATCTCGATTAATTGTTTCTTTAATTTCCAAAAGACAAGCAGCAATCGCCATTTCTTCATTTAAACATGGGATAATAATACTTATTTCGGGATTCATAAATTAAGGTTGATATTTATAAAGAAATAACTTTTCGCGACTATGACCTAATTCAATAAAATTTGGGCAGCTAAACTTATCGGAATATACATAAACTATTCCCTGGTCTTTAGCAATCACTTTTTTCTCATTACAATCAGCATCCATAAAATGAAGATATGAAAATAAAGAATTAGTAATTATCGAGGCTTTCGCATCAATCGGATAATTATTAGTGGCAACCCCAACCACTAAAGCCTTCCAGGGGACACTCATAAATCTTGTTTGTTGAATATCTTTAAAAAGTAATAAATCATCCTCATTTAAATAATTATTAGCCGGCGAATTAGTTGGCTTAACCCAAATACCTTGAGGCGTATTAAAACGTAAAACAATATGTTCCCAGGAATCATAACGAGTATAAAAAAACGATAAAGCCGCAAAAATCGTTAATATTATTAAACAAAAACCTAGCCAAACTTCTTTTTTATTTAAATCAGAAAATATTTTTTTCAACCAATCAAAAACTAATTCAATTCCTAAGCCAACGGCAATCATTAAAAGAAAAGCAGTAATAACCGCTATCCGAGCATAATCAATAATTAAAAATTTAGGATAAAAAGCATATACCGACCAATAAATTAGGCCGATGATAACTGGTACTAAAAAATAAAATAATTTCTTTTTAAAGGCGGCGTATAAACCAACCCCAGCGAACGGTAAAATCACAGCCGGAATAATACTCCAAATCTCTCGAGTCGGAATGCAACCATCAAGATTATTTCTAAATAAACTATCGAAAAAATAATTTATTAAAATATTTAAACTGGATAGCTGGGGAATAAAAATAATAAAAGCTACTAAAAAAATAAGTATTAAACTTTCTCCAATTAATAAAAAAGTTTTTCTTAATGATAAGGGATAAGAATATATAAAATATAACAACAAAGTTGGGGCAATTAAAACAATAAATGGCGGATATAATA
>CAIOGK010000049.1 GCA_903857815.1 Candidatus Falkowiibacteriota bacterium | reverse complement strand
CAAATCATAGAACATCGCAATGGAAGTTACCACTTTTGCTTTTTTGTCCCCTCGCATTTCTTTAACTACTTCTTCAGAAAAGAAATTTGCAGTACTTTCTATATAGTCTGGATAATATTTTTTAAATTTATTTGAAGTCGGGTCTATCCCTAATAAATCAAGATTTTTATTCTGATAGCCAGACAATAAAGTTCCGTCATTACTAGCTATATCAATCACTAAATCTTTATCGGATAAATCAACTAAATTCTCTATATTTTTAACTATCGAATTAAGATGGGCGACCATTGATTTATTAAGCCCGGAGCGATATCCATAATTATCTCCATATAATTTTTCCATCTGGTAATTATGTTTAAGTTGGACTAATCCACAAACGGAATTATTATTTTTACTAAAACATTTCACAACCTCCAAGGGGCCGCTCTCTACATTTTCTCCGCTATTTGGGAAAATGCCAGTTAAAGCTTGTGTCCCTATATTTAATATGGAAACTAAATTTTTATTACCACAGATTCGGCATTCTTCTATCTCTTTATATAACATATATTTACTAGTTATTTACTCTTCTCATTTAAATCATGCTCCGTCATGATTTTAACAAGCTCTTTAAAGCCAACTTTTGGTTTCCAATTTAATTTTTTTTGAGCTTTACTACTATCACCAATCAACAAATCAACCTCAGTTAATCTAAAATACTTAGGATCAATTTCAATTAAAACTTTGCCGGTTTTTTTATCAATTCCTTTTTCATCCAGGCCTTTGCCTTCCCATATTATATCATAACCAGCGAGTCTAAACGCCTCTTCACAAAATTCTCTTATACTATGTGTTTCTCCAGTTGCAACAACATAATCATCTGGAATTTCTTGCTGCAGTATTAACCACATTGCTTCAACATAATCAGGCGCATAGCCCCAATCACGTTTAGCATCTAAATTACCCAAATATATTTTTTTTTGTTTACCATTTTTAATGCCAGCAACCCCTTGCGTTATTTTTCTAGTTACAAAAATTTTTCCCCTTCTTGGCGACTCATGATTAAAAAGTATCCCATTACAAGCAAACAAGTTGTACGCTTCACGATAATTTTTTACTGTCCAAAAAGAAAATAATTTTGCAACACCATACGGGGACCGAGGATAAAAAGGAGTATTTTCTGTTTGAGGTATTTCTTGCACTTTACCAAACAATTCCGAGGTTGAAGCTTGATAAAACTTAGTTTTGATGCCAGATTCCCTAATAGCATCTAGTAACCGAAGTGTTCCGAGACCATCTACTTCGGCGGTATATTCCGGAATCTGGAAAGAAATGTGAACATGAGATTGTGCGCCTAAATTATAAATTTCATCTGGCTGTATTTGTTCTAGCAATCTATTTAAATTACTTGAATCTATTAAATCACCATAATGAAGATGAAAATTTAAATTACTATCATCCATTAAATGATCAATCCTTTCGGTATTAAAAACCGAAGATGCTCTTCTTAGTCCATGGACCTCATAGCCTTTATTTAAAAGCAGCTCAGCTAAATAAGAACCGTCTTGCCCAGTTATTCCAGTAATTAATGCTTTTTTCATATTTTAACTTTTAATTTTTTAATTACTAATTTTATAAGATTTTTATCTATTTCGTCTATACATTTATTCCTTTCTAAATTTAATACTGCCAATCTTTTTATCACCCCGTTCTTTTCTCCTGCTGGCACTTTTTCAAAATCGTATACCTTTTCTTGTGCATGCCACAAATCGCAATTTATTTTCGCCAACAAAGCAAACACCTCTCCTAAATTACCTTCAATCTTTTGAATTTGATTACCATTTTTCTTAAAGACTTTATTATTTTCAAAAGATAACTTATTAAGAGGGACTAAGCCGTTCAGAGCATTAAAAGCAAAATGATCAATCTCTTCTTTAATTATTATTTCCTGCTCATTTAAACTATTTAAACGGACCTGATCGCTTACATGAAATTGCTTTAATTTGATAATTGTAAGCTTATCGCAAAGAGACCCTAATGTTTCCGCCATATTTTTTAAATTTAATATTATTTATTAACAATTTTTTATTGAATTGTCTCCCACTGAATTAGTTTTAACAAATTACTATCTTTTGTAAATTTATCTACAAAAAAAGCGTTAATGCTATTTTTATAAATATTCAAATAATCATTATTTTCCATAAAAAATCTTATTAACTCGAAAGAATAATCACATTTTATAATAACAATGGATGATCTATATAAATTCCAATTAATGTTTTTTAAAATAAGCAACGCATCTTTAGATGTATCCAAAGAAATAAGATCAATCTTACTACAATTTAGATTATTCTCCAATATTTTTGGAAGTAAGTCGTTAATAATATTAAAATCTTCATTTTTTGCAATCAAGTTAATATCCAGCGAACGATATTTTTTAAATTTTAATAATATTTCCGAATTAAGCAATATATTAGAACCGCGCCAGCCTCGCTGATAAAACCTATTAGTATTATTAGGCGAAATTGGATCATCCGCGCCAATATTAATATAAAACCCCGTCTCCTTTTGACCCAATAAAAAATCAACTAATAAATCCTCCTGAAGATAGCTGTAGCTATGTATAGCGGGATGGATAAAGGGAGTTGGGCAAATAGAAAATCTATTATCTACCGGCCTTTTAACATTTTTAAATATAACGTTCTTTATATTTGATAATAAAATAACTATATTGGGATTTATAAAATTAAATAAAAGAAATTTTATTGTCGAATTTTTCACTTTTGGGAGAACTATTTTAACATAAGTTGCTGGTTTATTTTCATAAATAAAATTTTCCTCCAAAACATTTTCAAACTTTTTGGCAAAATTATTTCCGCTCCAAGCCTCTTGTATTTTGTTGACTGCCGATGATCCATTTATAATTGATTCCTTTAAACTAACGAAGGGGTAGGGCTTTATATACTGATGAATATGTCTAAAAGTAAAACAGGTTGATACTGCTAAAGGTCGACCACTAGCAATCGCCTGATCGGTTGTCGCTGATAACCCCTGACTATGCCTGTTATAAAAGAATGCATTCAATGTATTTCCAGCGCACCAATTAATCAAATCTTTTTTGCTAAAATATTCACTTGTCACAATAACTTTTACGTTTTTTTTTGTAGGATATTTCTTTAAATAGTCGACAAAATCATTAAATATTTTAGCATCCCCGCCCCAATCTGGATTTAAAGTATTTATTTTTATTATTGCTTCATCGAATTCCTTATTTACGGCCTCAATAAGTTTATCAAATCCCTTACCTTCTCCGTAGAAACCAAAAGAACCAATAATTGGCACCTTAGACTCTATTAATAGCTCAGATCTAATTTGTTGCTGATTTTCCAGTGGGCGAGGAAAAACATAAATATTTTTTTTAAAAGGAATTATTGTTGGATCTAAAACTAAATAAGCATCAAAAATATTATCAGGGCACAAACAAAAGGGATTATTTATATCAACTTCTAAAATAATTGATGACTTAAAGCCTGGCAAATTCTTAACAAAATTCAGATTCAACCACCCCATGGTTGTTTGGTGATAATTAAAAATATAAAAATCATAGTTTCCTGCGATTTCCCTATTATGCTCATCGATTTCTTGGTAATCCAAAGAATACGCGTTAGAAAGCACTAAACAACTATAACTCATTTTCCCTGATTCATAAATACTGCATTTTGCTTTAGCGGTATTTAAAAATAGTCCTTTAATTCGTCGTTTCATACTATAAATAATATTTTAAATATTATGATTCTTTTTTT
>CAIOGK010000048.1 GCA_903857815.1 Candidatus Falkowiibacteriota bacterium | reverse complement strand
CGGATATCTAGACTGGAATAAAAATCATAAAAATAAACTTAGTACAAAAACAAAAATTGGTATTGTAGATTTGAGTAATAAAAATTATTTAGAATCAGAAAAAATTCTTAACTCCGTCGAAACAAATATTAAAACTAATGGTATTACTTTTAAATACGGAGGAAAAATAGCAATATTACCTCTAGAAATAGCTGCCTTGAGTGCTGATATACCAGAAAGCGGATTAAAATACACAGATGCCGTAGTATACGATGGCGATAAAACCCTACAGCAACTTTTTAATAACAGTAATAATAATTTCGTTGGTTATTTATTTTCTTTGATTACTAACAAATTTACTAATAATGAGGCGGTTTTTTCATATAACCCCAGTCTTATAGAGGAATGGCTCGTTAAGAGTTTCCCCGAATTAAACATCACGCCTGAGCCAGCCTATTTCTCGGTAACTACTGATGGTAAAATTATAAATAACCCAGAAAAAATTGGTAAAGAAATTAATATTGCCGAAACAATTGACGCTTTAAGTACTAATCTCAGCCTTTTAGATAATAGACCAATAACCATAACTACAAAATCTAAATATCCGGAAGTAAAACAATCTGATTTAGAGCCACTTCGAAATGAGATTAAAAAAATCATGGACAATGGTGATTTAAATATTTATTTTAGTGAATTAATTAACAATAAAGAAAGTCGTTTAGATTGGAAAATTAAAAATAAAACTATTATAACTTGGGTTAGCCTAGATAAAGAAGGTGGTAATTCAAAAATGTCTTTTAATACTGAAAAAATTAAAGATTATTTAATACAATATATTATTGGGGATATTAACAAAGAAGCAGCTTTACCAAGATTTGAAATGAAAAACGGAAAAGTATCAAACTGGCAATCAGGAAAAAATGGTCGAGAAGTTAATTTAGAAGAAAGTGTAAAACTAATAACCGAAGCTCTAATAAATCTAAGAAAAGAATCCAGTTTAGCGGTCCAAGAAATAAGTATTGATGAGATAAACTCTGAGGAGGACTTTAAAATTAACGAATTAATTGGAACGGGTCATTCTAATTTTTCTGGATCACCAGTAAATCGCCGTCATAATATTAAAGTAGGAGCGGAAGCAGTCCATGGAATGCTTATAAAACCAAACTCTGAATTTTCTTTAATACAAAACTTGGGCGAAATAGATGCTTCCTCTGGTTATTTAACAGAGTTAGTAATTAAGGGTGACAAAACTATTCCCGAATATGGGGGAGGTTTATGTCAAATAGCAACTACTATTTTTAGAGCGGCTCTATCTTCAGGATTACCAATAACCGCTCGCCGGAACCATTCTTATCGCGTAAGTTATTATGAGCCAGCTGGAACAGATGCAGCGGTATACGACCCCTTTCCAGACGTTAAGTTTATGAATGATACTGCAAATTATATTTTAATTCAGTCTAAAATAGTTGGTAACGATATTTATTTTGAATTTTGGGGAACCAAGGATGGTCGAATAGCTACCACCACTGCCCCTACTATATATAATATTGTTAAGCCAAAACCCACAAAACTCGTAGAAACCGACTCTCTTAAACCTGGAGAAAAGAAGTGTACTGAAAGAGCTCATAACGGTGCCGATGCTTATTTTGACTATACAGTAATATATCCCGAAGGGGCGACTACTACACCTGTACAGGAAATACGTTTTAAGTCTCATTATGTGCCTTGGCAAGAAGTTTGTCTGATTGGAAAAAGTTTAGCTACCTCCACTCCTATAATAACCCCTATAGTAGGGACTCCTCAAACAAATAGTAGTACAGCTCCTTCTAATTAATATATATCAAAAT
Organism: Candidatus Falkowiibacteriota bacterium; assembly: GCA_903857815.1. Taxonomy (GTDB): domain Bacteria; phylum Patescibacteriota; class Patescibacteriia; order Patescibacteriales; family UBA12465; genus UBA12465. The sequence goes on along the minus strand of CAIOGK010000048.1, from coordinate 3,392 downwards.
AAAAAAACGGACTCTTTATTAGAGCCCGTTTTTTATTTAAGAATTTTATTTAACTATTTCCCCTTCAATAGTATCAGTTTTTGATCCAGTCTGTCTAAAGGTAATAAATTGTTGAATTGCAGTTAAAAGGGTAATAACAAACCAATAAAGTGTTAATCCTCCTGGTAATGATAAGCCAATAAAAACTGTTACCGCCGGCATAATAAACAACATTTGTTTATTCATAATTGCCATCATATTTTCATCTTTAGCCCCCGGTGATTGAATTGCTGGTTTTTTAGTAATCATCATCTTAGCTTGTAAGAACTGTGCCCCTCCCGCTAAAACTGCTAAATAAATATTTGGTTTTGCTAAATCCAGAAAGCCAAAAGAAAAAGTATTAATAAATTCTGGTCTATGAATAAATGGATATACTAAACTTAAATTATTAGAAATTCCATCGCTAAAAACCTTATAAACAGCCCATAAAAATGGTAATTGAATTAAAAGCGGTAAACAAGATGAGAAAGGATTAACTTTGTTATCTTTATATAAGTCCATGGTTGCCTTACTTAGGCCAGCCTTATCATTAACATATTGTTTTTTAATCTCATCAATTTTTGGTTGTAAATCCTGTAAAGCTTTCTGTGATTTAATTGCTTTACTTCCTAGTGGCCAAAATACTAATTTAATAATTACGGTTAACAAAATAATAGCGGTTCCAAAATCATTAAACGGAATTACATTATATAAAAATACCAGAAGATTAAGAATTGGTTGATAAAAAATCGTTGTAAAAATATTAGCCATATAAATTATTATTTTTAAATTATTTAACGGGATCGTAACCACCCTTATTCCAAGGATTACATCTAATGACTCTGTAGGCAGTCATTTTTCCTCCCCTAATTACACCATATTTTTCAATTGCTTCTTTACCATACTGAGAACAGGTTGGAGAAAACCGACAAAAACCGTGTGGATAAAATATTTTTAATATTCCATGATCAAAAGAAAGGGTTTTTTGGTAAATAGTTATTAATCCTACAACTATTTTTTTACTAATAATAGGTAAAAAATTCATAAATATGTTATTTATCAAATTTTATAACAACGTAATTTCTTTAATCCAGTTTCAATAGATTCTTGAATCTCTTGATTATTCTTGTCTAATATTAAAGGAAAAACTATAATAACAAAATTTTTACCAGAAATTACGTTATCTAAATTTTGTTTTATAATTTCTCGTATCTGTCTTCTGATCCTATTTCTAACAACTGCTTTTTTGCTAACTTTAGTATTTATTAAGATTCCAAAACGCTTTTTATTATCATCATTAGTAACCGCCTTAATGCCTATTATTTTACTATAAAAAGATTGGCCGGCTTTGAAGGCGCGGTCAAAATCTTTATTTAATCCTATTCTGTTTTCTTGTTTTAGCATGGATATGCTTGACGGTTTATTTAGAAAGTGTTTTTCTTCCTTTATCACGGCGTCTTTTTAGGACATCTCTTCCGCCCTTAGTTTCCATTCTATTAATGAAGCCGTGCTTTTTTTTAGCGCGTTTCTTATTCGGTTGGTAGGTTCTCTTTGGCATAGTATTATATTATCTTTAATGTTTTAATAACATAACACTTTTATTTCCTAGAGTCAATAAACGATTTATAATCAAAAATGAGCTTATACACTTTTTATACACATATATTAAACAAGTGGGCGCCTTGTGGGAAAGATTTTTATCTAATATAATTAAGTAACTAATAAGTCTTATAAATACTCCTCAGTATTAAGAGGTCTAACTCCAATTTCTATGAATAATGAACAAGTCTGGCAATCTGTTTTAGGAGAAATTGAGATTAGCCTTTCTCGCGCTAACTTTGTTACTTGGTTTAAGGATACCTTTATTTCTTCTTTTGAAAATAATCGAGTAGTAATTTGTGTACCTAATGCCTTTGTTAAAAAGTGGCTTGAAGAAAAATATCATAAAAATATTTTAAGTGCTTTACAAAATGTAACCCATCAGGAGATTGTTGAAGTAATTTATAAAATAGAACTTAAAAAAAATAATTCCTCTTTTCAAATTAACGTAACTGAAAATACTGAAATTAAAACACCAGCGGATATTATTCCTCAACAAACAAACAACAATAATCAAAATATAACTTCATCTAATATTAATCGTTTTGGCTTAAATCCTAGATATGTCTTTGATAATTTTGTTGTTGGTAAGGGAAACGAACTTGCTCACGCCGCCTGTTTAGCGGTAACTAATAATTTAGGGAAGTCGTATAATCCTTTATTTATTTACGGAGGTGTTGGATTAGGAAAAACTCATCTACTACAAGCAATCGGTAATGAGGTTGCTAAAAGAACCGATAAGATTCTTTATACCACGAGTGAAAAATTTACTAATAACTACATCCAGGCAGTAACTGGTGGTAAAGCTAAAGAATTTAAAAATCTTTATCGCAATGTTGATCTTCTATTAATAGATGATATTCAATTTATGGGTGGAAAAGATGGAACACAGGAAGAATTTTTTCATACTTTTAATGAACTACAACAAAATGATAAACAAATTGTGATGACATCTGATCGTCCACCAAAATCTATCCCGGCAATTGAAAAAAGATTAATTTCTAGATTTGAGTCGGGAATGGTAGCTGACGTAGGAAAACCTGACGTTGAAACCAAGGTTATTATTTTAGAAAAAAAAGCCTTAGAAAAAGGTATTAACCTTGATAAAGAGGTATTAATATATATTGCCGACCATGTTCAAAATAATATTAGAGAACTAGAGGGAGCTTTGAATAAAGTAATTGCCTTTCATCAATTAAAGGGAATAGAGCCAACAATAAAAACAGTAAAAGATGTTTTGGGTGATTTCATTTCTAATATTCAATCTAGGTCCATGTCTCCGAAGGATATAATTGAAGCCGTTGGTAAATTTTATGGTGTAGGCGTTAAAGATATTATTGGAAATAGTCGAAAAAAAGAATTAGTCTGGCCGAGACAGATAGCCATTTATTTAATCCGGGAAGAATTAAACACATCTTATCCTACTATTGGTAATGAGTTAGGTGGTAGAGATCACACAACCGCCATGCATGCTTATAATAAAATTTATCATGAAGTAAAGGATAATGGGAATGAAAAAATAAAACAAGAATTAGAATCCGTCAAACAACTTTTCCACCAAAATTATTAATTTCTGTGGATTACTATGTTAACAACTGCGGTATAAATTACTAACTACTTTTAATGAATTGTGTATAAAATAGTAAAAGTGAGACTTGTTAACAAATTGCAAAAAATAAAACACTTAATACTAATACCCTTATCAACAAGAAAAATAGCAAAAGAACCAAATAAAAAGTCATTATTTCAAAAATCGTAAAGTTATCCCCTCCCTT
>CAIOGK010000047.1 GCA_903857815.1 Candidatus Falkowiibacteriota bacterium | reverse complement strand
TCTTTCATTTCAACCATTTTAAGTTCGCGACCAACCATGCTATTTAATAATCTCTCCTGTTCTTGAGTCTTTAATTTTAATTCCTCTTCCGCATTTTTACGGGCAGTAATATCATCGATGATGGTAATAAAAAAACCAATTTCCGGTGAATAAGCGGATACATGAAACCATTTTTTAAGGGCTTCAGAATAATTTTCAAATTCAGCCGCCTTCCCCGATAAAGCAACTTCACCATACCTGCCTATCCAATCGGAATGATCATTTTCGGTTCCTGGCAAAACTTCGGTAACTAACTTGCCAATGATATTTTCTTTTTTCAAGCCAGTCATTTCTTCAAAAATATTATTAACATCCACAAACTTATAATTAACAGGGGCTCCGCTCTCATCGCAAATAATTTTATGCAAAGCAAAGCCGTTAATCATGTTTAAAAATATTTTTTTGTAATCGATTTCTGGTTCCATATATTTATAATTAAATTACTTACCACGTTTTTTATCAATTAATTTTTCTTTATACTTCTTAATCACTAATTCAAGATGATCTTTTACTTTATCAATCGCTTTATATAAATCGGGCTCAGTTTTTTCAACTCTTAATAATTCTTGAGGAACTTGTAAATTTGCTTCAGCTCGAAAAATATCGCCCTTATGTTGACCGCCAACGGATTTATTAATTTCAAAATCAAAATTAATTACCTGGACACTCTTACCGAGATATTTTTCAACTGACCCCATCTTTACTTCAATGTATTTTTTAATTGCTTCGGTCATTTCTAAATTCGAAGCTTTAATGTTGATATTCATATGTTTAAAATAATTTAGCGATATCTTTATAAGTAATAAAAACTATCAAGGCAATTAGCAACATGAAGCCGATATTATGAATAATCGCTTCAACATTACGACGAACCGGCTTCCCTTTTACTTTTTCAATCAATAAAAATAAAATTCTCCCCCCATCAAGTGCCGGGAAAGGTAAAATATTAATGATGGCTAAATTTAAAGATAATAAGGCAGTAAATTGAAGTAAATAAGCAAATCCTAAACGCGCCGCCTGACCGGTAATATTAGCAATCCCAACCGGACCAGCAAAATTATCACCGACCGATTCACCTTGGAATAAACTAGCAATTAAACCACCAAAAGCAAAAAGAATTTCTTTCAACATCCACCAGGTTGTTTTAGCGCCTTCTGCAAAAGCATAGAAAAATGAATAGCTAACTGTCCCGGCGGCCATAATACTAACACCAATCGTCGCGCGACCGGAAGCTATTTCAGAATTCGAGATAGGAACAATTTTAATGGTTTTTTCTCCGCCCTCACTAGCTAAAACCAATTCAATTTCTTGGTCAGCCTTGCTCCCGACAATATCTTGAACATCCTGTTCCACGGCAACTACTTGATTATCAATTTTCAAAATAGAATCGCCAGATTTTAAACCTGCTTTTTCAGCCGGTGAACCAGGCATAACTTCAACAATGGCGACTCTTGATTCACTAACACGAGCATGCTTCCCTAATTCAATCGTTGATTGAGGCATCCCCATCATATAGCCAACAGAAAATAGAAACCAAGCTAAAACGATATTCATGATTACGCCGGCCGATAAAATAAGCATGCGCTGCCAAATCTTCTTAGCGGCAAAACTATCCTTATCATTCTCGCCATCACCGTTTTCCCCCTTAATTTTTACAAAACCACCAATCGGCAACCAATTTAAAGAATAAATTGTCGAGCCAACTTTAGGAATATTCTTTTCGTCTTTGCTTTCTTCTAGACTCTCATAAGTCTGTGTACCAACAACCTTGCGCCATTTACCGTGTTTATTCTTATAAAAACCAATAGCGCGTGGCGGAAAGCCAAAGCCGAATTCATCAGTTCTTACGCCTAACTTTCGGGCGGTAATAAAATGACCAAATTCATGGGCAAAAACAAGAACTGATAAAACTAAAATAAATATAATAATTGTTACAAACATGAAATTAAAATTAAAATCTACTAAAAACTAAAACTGCGAGAACTTTAAGCAACTAAATCTCCATGATACTTTTTTCTTTCTTATCTCTAATATCTTTAAGCTCTTCATTTTTCTTAGCAGAGAATTCATCAAGCTCTTTAATAAATCGAAACTTATCATCCTCACTAATTTCCTTCTCGTCATAAGCAGCTTCAATTACAATTTTTGCGCCTTCACGAGCCTGGCGTAAAATAATTCTTGTTTTTTCCATCATTTCATTTAACTTTTTAACTAATTCTTTACGATTTTCTTCAGTTAAAGCCGG
>CAIOGK010000046.1 GCA_903857815.1 Candidatus Falkowiibacteriota bacterium | reverse complement strand
TAATTCACCTGAAAAAATTGGAGAGATTTTTGAAGAACATTTTGTAAAAGTCATCCTTAATAGAAAATCACAGTTCAAAGATAGTTATCCAAAATTATTAATAATTTCTTTACCTATTATTAATGAATCTACGGAATATGCTTCAGAGAGATACGCCGGAGGTGCAGAGAAATCTAAGCAACTGGATCAAGTATATTCTGATATATCAAAGACTAATAAATGTTATTTAATTGATGCAAGTAAATTAGCCGTTGGAATTGATGGTGTACATCTGACAAAGGAAAGCCATATTAAACTTGCAGAGATGCTTAATAATAAAATAAAATCTATATGGTAGACCCAAGTTTAACAGCCGCATTTAATGGAGTTTTTCCGGGACTTTTTAAGATGTTTCTAAATCTTTGGTGGGTTTGGCTTTTAGTAATAGCTGCAAGTATTATCCCCGCAGTCATTGAAAGAAAAAGGCAAGATAAAAAATATTCAGCGATTAACGATATTCATTCTGATAAGAATTTACTTCTTAAGTTAAGGGGTCTTAAACCTTCGAAATTTGAAGATTATATAGCACATCTGTTTAACAAAATGGGGTTTACTACTGAACCAGTTGGCGGAAGTTATGATGGTGGTATAGATGTAATTGCAGAAAAAGATGGGGTTAAGCACTATATTCAATGTAAAAAATATATTACTTCTCAAGTTAGTGTTGGTGATGTAAGAAATTTTTATGGAGCCCTTGTTGACCATCTGGCAAATGGAAAAGGTTATTTTATTACTACCAATAAATTTACATTAGAGGCTGAAAAGTTTGCAGAAGATAAGTCCATAGAGTTAATAGATGGTTATCGATTATTAGAATATATTAAATTATTCGGGGCAGATAATAGAGATATTAAAGTAAATGCAGAGGAATCAAGTAAATGTCCTAAATGCGGTGGTGGCTTGGTGAAAAAAAATGGTAAGTATGGACCTTTCTATGGTTGTTCAAACTTTCCAAAATGTAAGCATACGCAAAAATAAATAAAAAATATGTCTATACATAAATCTATTAAAGAAACGTTTGGCTATAGGCTAAACATGCCAGATAAAGAGATTTTGAGTGATTGGAAAAAACGAACATCAAATATTTGCAAACCATGTTGGGAATTGCAGTATTGTCCTTATGGTCCAGTTGTTGAGGATTTTCCTCTATTACCGCCAACAAAAGAAGAGGCTACGGAACATAATGATTATCTAAAAAAGAGTCTTGAGACCGGATTGTCAGGAAACGGAAAAAAATTAGATGAAACTAGAAAAAAATGGTTCAAGAAAGAAGTAAAAGAATTTAATCAAGACGATTATCCAGAAAGTACGAATAAAATTTTAACAGAAGCTTCTTGCCGTGTGTTTGGTCATGTTTGTCCAGTCTTCTTTGTGGCAGAGCCAGCGACTGAAACAAAAGAAATGCGGAAGCATAGCAGATTAATCCCTAGAGATGTAATGCTTAAAGTAGTTCGAAGAGATGGCCAAATATGTCAGAAATGTAATAGGCCGGTTCCTGATAATGAAGTTGAGTTCGACCATGTAATTCCATTCTCGAAAGGAGGCAACTCGACTGCAGATAACATAAGATTGTTGCATAAAGATTGTAATAGACATAAAAGTGATTCTTTGTCAGAAATATTACACCCCAGGCCCATTGAACATTTTTTTAAGTTAAAAAATAAAAAAATGAAAAAATGAAAAAATAGATTCAATCATTGTTAACGAGCTTTCTTCCAATAAGGTACCAAGCTCTCCGCACTAAGTCAAAAATAAGGTTAAGCCTTATTTTTTGGTGTCTAAACGTTCCAAAGTGAGATAGGGAGTAAGCAAAGAATATATTTAATAATGAGATATTTTAGCTAATATTTATATAAATAATAGCTGTTCCAAAGTTAGTTATTATCGTTGTCTATTGACATATTTAATAAAGTATGTTATAATATATCTAGTTAAAATAGAACATTAACAAATAAGGTTAGATTTGATTAATTACCAAGTTTGTCTAAACTTAGGCATATTTAGTAATTAATCAAATAATATTAATCTTATAAAATTTATTAAAATGAAAAGCAAAATCACTGTCGATTACACTAGATCAGCTCATTCGCTTATTGTTGATGGTCATTACACATGGAAAGACTACAGACTAAATGGTCTAAGATTTCCTTCATCGTCAGAAATGGAGGGGAAAGTTGATGTGACGGTTAAATTATTCCATTTTGATTGGTACATAAAATTAGAGCATGTGGCTTCCGAAATGGATAAAGCTGGGTATCGTCCCGCAACGCTAATAGAGCTTTTAACTCTGGGTATTTTATTTCCTAATTTACAAAAAAAATTTTCTATTGCTGCTACCGGTTCCTTTTGGGATGATGATAGCGGCGACCGTCTCTTTCCTTTCCTTAGTGCTAAAGGTTCTGATCGTATTCTTTACGCCTCGTGTAAGTCTGATATTAATGTTGACAATCGTTTCATGGGAATAAAAAAATAATCAATTAATTGCTCCATTGTTTGGCAATTACAAGATTATTGATGCTTAGCCTTTTGGCTAAAAATCCCGTTTCAATAATGAGGCGGGATTTTTTAAAATGTTAGGAAAACCCGCATGAGTCCCAGAGAGTGTGGAGAGGAAGTTATTATAAAACCGTTCCAACTACGTCCCACCCTCTCCGCACAGTAAAAATAGCCCTATTTTAGGGCTATTTTTGTTTATAAAAGCCCTGCGCTTACAGGGCTTTTGAATGAATATAGTCTTATTTATTTACAGAATTACGGTATAAATCTAGGCAAAACCAACCCGGGATATCTGAAGGCGCGAACAGATTTTTATTTTTAACTTGTTTACAAATATTTTCGTCTTCTGATCGAATAGCAACATTGGCATAGCAACTGACACTGTCCGAATAGCTTTGATTTATATCTTGGCAGATTTTGGGATTATTTTCATACATAGCCTTTGCAACAAGGCAGGCCTCTTTCATGTCGGTTTGGGAGCTACCATTACATGTCTTACGTAGCAAGCCGGAGTTCATCATCATTCGTGCGCACATTTTATCAAGTATGTTTTTATTGTCACAATCCATGGTTTCAGAAGACATGAAAGTGGCCTTTAATTCTTTGAAATCTGATTTTTTGTCGTTTATTCCTAACAATGCTAATCCATTCAATTCACAGTCTGAAAAGCTATAGTTACTAAAATTATATTTCCAAAAATATTTTTCGTTATTTTTTATTAAATCGATTTTTAATTTACCAGTAATAGAATTATTTTCGACAATTAAGTTTTCCCCACAAAAAGGGAACGCTCTTTCTATACGTGACAGCAGGCTTTGATCTGCTGGCCCCATGATGCTGATAATATTTCCATTTGATTCAACAAGTAGATCGTTAGTGCCTTCGTATGACTGGCAATCACCCCCTCCGCAAAGACTAATGGCTTTATTAGTTGTTATTACGTAAGAAACAGAGGCCCCATCTATTTGGTACGTACTTTTTACTTCGCATTTTTTTAAGTCTTTTTGTGAAGAGCGGATTGTTGAACATGGCCCAATAAGAGAAGTGGTGTCATTTATCAAAAATAGCCACATAGCCACGCCCAAACAAATAATAAAAATAGAGGAAATTATTAATTTTTTTTTAGTCATATTT
>CAIOGK010000045.1 GCA_903857815.1 Candidatus Falkowiibacteriota bacterium | reverse complement strand
CAAAAAGTTATTTTTTATAAAATATTCCACATCAACTCTATCAAATACAAGCTGTTTAATCTTTGTTTTTAAATTAGACAAGCGTGTTGGCGCTTCAACTGAAGTAACATTTTTATTATTTATATCTTTAAAGTCTGATGCTAGCCCACGCGCCCTTTCAACAGAATTACGCTCCACGGTTTCTAAAATAAAATATTTTTCTTCTCCTGTCTGATAATTAATCTCCTCTAAATACTTTAGAGGTGTTATTTCACGCCCTGAAGTTGCTTTATAAAAAACTTTCTTCCCAGTATTTTTTTCTAAAACATTTGGTACCGGGACAGAATCAAAGCCAGTATTAAAAAAGGAGTCTCCCTTTAATATAATATCCGCTTCGGCGATTGAAGAGCTTTCTTGAAGCTTGGTAATTTTAATTTTTTCTTTAAAATTATTAACTTCAGAAAAATTAAATAAATCTCCTCCTAAATAATTAATACCATCGGCGCCGCGATAAATACCGCTCCCATCATCCTGATACAAAAACTTGCGCCCCAACTCTTTATTTTTACCGGCCACTAAAAAAAATATCGCCATTATAAAAAATATCCAACCAACAAAAACGATAATTTTTTTTAAAATCTTCATTTAATCAAAATTGAAAATAAATAAACTGTTCATTCACAAAACGACCTAAAAGCATAATTAAAAATAAGATAATTGAGCAGGCGGCTATCTGATACGATAAGGGTAAGCGCTTAATCTTCTCCCAGCGCTTATCGCTTGATACAAAATAATCAACTACGAATAAAAGCCCAATCGCCCCAAAAACAATTATAAATGAATACCGATATTGCATAATAAATGGCCATAAACTCAATAAATTATAACCGTCTGTAAATATCTGTCGTAAAATATACCAAGCTTCGCTAACCGATTGCGCCCGAAAAAATATCCAACCAATACAAACCAAGATAAACGTAATTATTGTCTGATATATTTTTTGAAACGCGGTATTTTCTAATTTTAAAATTTGAGCAATTCTTAAATTAATTTTATTAGTCCAAAGTGCAAAAACTAAATAAAAACCATTAAGCCCGCCCCAAATAACATAAGTCCAATTAGCCCCATGCCAAATACCACTTAAAAGAAAGGTGATAAACAAATTATATTGCCAGCGCCAATTTGAAACGTGGCTGCCCCCTAGCGGAATATATACGTAATCGCGAAACCAAGAAGATAAAGATATATGCCAGCGGCGCCAGAAATCAGAAATTGACTTAGCGAAATATGGTGCTTTAAAATTAACCATCAATTCAAAACCCATCGTGCGTGCTAAGCCCCGCGCCATATCGGAATAACCAGAAAAATCACAATAAATTTGAAAAGCAAATAAAAAAGTCGCTAAAATAAAATAGGGCCCGGTATAATCCTGAACATTATTAAAAATTTGGTTAACAAAAATGGAAACTCTATCGGCAATTACTACTTTCTTAAATAGCCCCCAAATAATTAAACGCAAACCACTAAAAAAACGTTCAATCTTAAAATAATGTTTATCATGAAATTGATGCAGTAAATTTTGTGGTCTTTCAATCGGGCCAGCGACCAATTGCGGATAAAACATTACATAAAGAGCAAAAACACCGAAATGTCGTTCTGTTTTCTGGCGACCATAATAAACCTCAACTATATAGCTTAAACTTTGAAAAGTATGAAAAGATAAGCCAATCGGCAATATGAGGGATAAACTAGAAATAGAATAATTCCAATGAATTAACTCGGCTAGCACTCCAAAGTTTGCATTAAAAAAATTAAAATACTTAAAAACAAAAAGCATTCCGATATTTGAAAGGATGCTAATAATTAAAAAAAGCTTTTTTTTGCGACCAGATGACTTAGCAATTAAAATTCCTGCAAAATAATCAATTATGATAGTAACTGCTAAAATTAAAATATACTGAGGGATAAACCCCATATAAAAATAACAACTAGCCAGTAGCAGCCAAGCCCAACGAAATTTATGAGGTAAAATATAATAAAACCCCGTAACGAGCGGGAAAAATACGAACAGAAAAAATAAGGAATTAAAAAGCATAAAACAAACACCCAAATTAACGAAAAAAATGCTATAATAAATATAAATTAGATTATAATATTATGCAAATCAATAAAGTTACTACTTCAGACCTTAAAGCCTTACCTTTAACTAACCTCTTTACTATTACTGGCTCAAGTCCTGACGGTCTTAAAACCGAAGAAGCAATCCAAAGATCAAAGCTTTTCGGTTATAACGAATTTAAGGCCGCTAAAAAAGTTTCTTCCATAATCTTATTCCTTGGTTATTTTAAAAATCCCCTAATTATCATTCTTATCGTTGCGGCTTTAATTTCTGGAATGACCGGAGAACTTAGAAGCATGTCGATTATTTTATCGATGATATTCTTTAGTATTATTTTAAACTTTTACCAAGAACATAAATCTAGTAAAGCAGCGGAAAAGATTGCTCGCCGTCTCGCTATTCAAGCAAAAATAAGACGCGATGGGAAAGAGCAGGAATTAGATAAAAAATATATTGTCCCTGGAGATATTATTTTATTATCGGCGGGAGATATTGTTCCGGCGGACGGAAAAATTATTAACGCCGATGATTTCTTTTTAAACGAAGCAAGTCTAACCGGAGAAAGTCTGCCAACAGAAAAATTTGTTGATAACAATAATGTAATTTTTGCCGGGACAAATGTAATCTCCGGATATGGAAGCTTTTTAGTAACTAACATTGGAATTACTACTGAATTTGGTCAGATTGCCCAAAAAGTATCAAGTCCAGAAACAGAAAATGCTTTTGAAAAAGGAATTAAAAGTTTCGGCTTTCTAATTATTCGCGTCATTATCATTATTGTGGCAATTATCTTTTTGATTAACGCCATAATGAATAAAGGCTTTTTAAATTCTTTCCTGTTTGCGCTAGCGGTTGCCGTTGGAGTAACACCCGAACTGTTACCGATGATTATGAGCATTAACATGGCCAAGGGGGCGGCTAAAATGGCCAAGGGCGGTGTTATTGTTAAAAAACTTAACTCTATCCCAACTTTTGGCTCAATGGATATTTTATGTACTGATAAAACCGGGACCTTAACTGAAGATAAAATAACGCTAATCCAGCATGTTGATATTTTTGGAAAAGAATCAGAAAACATATTTCTTTCAGCATATATTAATGGTTATTTTGAAACCGGTATAAAAAGCATACTCGATAAGGCGATCTTAGATCATCAGACTTTAGAAATGGGAGCTTATAAAAAAATCGAAGAACTCCCATACGATTTTAATCGTAAGAGGTCCTCAATTGTTTATGAAAAAAATGAAAGTTTAACCATGATTACTAAGGGGGCGCCTGAAGAAGTATTTAAAATAAGTACCAACTATATAGATGGCAACAAAATAAAAGCTATTACACCAGAAATTTTAAAACAAGCAAATGCAATTTATGATAATCTTAGTAGCCAGGGTTTAAGGGTTTTAGCGATTGCCGAGAAAGATATTAGTGAGAGAAAAAAACAATATTCTGTATCAGAAGAGAGTGGCCTAACTCTTAAGGGGTTTATGGCCTTTTACGACCCACCAAAGAAAGACGTTAAAGAGACTTTAGTATTTATGCAGGAACACGGAATAGAAATGAAAATTCTAACGGGAGATAGCCCGCTCGTAACAAAAAAAATCTGTGAGGATATTGGTCTTGAAGTAAAAGGAATTGTTACCGGTATCGATTTAGATTTAAACCGCCTAACTGACGAAGAAATTTATAAAAAAATACAGGGAGCAACAATTTGCGCCCGTTTAAGTCCCTCTCAAAAAGAGAAAATTATTATTGAATTAAAAAGAAATGGCTTGGTTGTCGGCTATCTTGGGGATGGAATTAATGATGCTCCATCTTTAAAGGCGGCGGACGTTGGAATTTCTGTAGATAACGCCGTTGATATTGCCAAAGAAACAGCCGATATTATTTTAATGAAAAAAGGATTAAAGGAATTAATGGATGGTGTAATTGAGGGACGAAAAACTTTTGGCAATACCATGAAGTATTTGTTAATGTGTTTAAGTTCTAATTTCGGGAATATGTTTTCCATGATAGGCGCAAGCTTATTTCTCCCTTTCTTCCCGATGACTGCCGGACAAATATTATTAAATAACTTTATTTATGATTCTTCACAATTATCAATTCCCTCGGATAATGTAGATAAAGAATATTTAAAAAAGCCAAAGCATTGGAACATTAAATTTATAAAAAAATATATGTTGGTGTTTGGGCCAATTAGTTCGTTATTTGATTTTCTTACTTTCTATGTATTATTTGGAGTCCTTAATCTCAGCGGTGGGGCTTTTCAAGCAGGCTGGTTTATAGAGTCGCTAGCTACCCAAACTTTAGTAATTTATGTCATCCGTACACAAAAATTACCCTTCTTAGAATCTTGGCCAAGTAAACTATTATTAGCAACTACCCTGGGCGCAGTCGGATTAGGAGCAGTAATTGCTTTAAGCAGATTTGGGGCGGTGTTCGGATTTGAACCGCTACCAATTATCGCTTTTATTACTATCTTTGTTTTGGTTATAATCTACTTAATAATGGTTGAAATAGTAAAACAACAATTCTATAAAAGAACCGCTAGCCCAGAAATTGCTAGGAGCTAAATTTATTTCTTACAAAACGAAACACAAATCGATAAACAAGCAGACTAACAAATATCGCTCCGGTTATAATATAAATACTCTTCATCCAAATAGTTTTCGAGTCAGTCCCAATAAGTAATCCGTGTACAAAAGAAAAAATAAATAGAGCATAGACGGCATAATGAATGCCGCGCCATGCTCTTTTATATTTTAAGCGAAAAAATAAAGAAGTAAAAATGATAACCAGTAAAATATAAAAACCAATAATTCCGAGACTTAAAAATAGTGGCTTAAAATCAGAGGCAAGCGGAATTAAAATATCTTGAATGCTAAAATTTATAAATTCATCAAACATCAAAGAAAAAGCATGAGTTAATAAAGTAATGCCCAAGGCTAAACTTAAATATTTATGAATTACCCAAGCCTTAACAGGATTAATATATTTATAAATAAACCCGGTAGTCATCCCAACCCCTAGTAAAATAATAAAAAACATTAAAATATAAGAAGTAACCCCAGCCGCTCTAGAGGTGTACCAGGGAATACTAATATTTTTTGCAACCGGTACATCTTGATTTGTTTGATTAGTTAAACTGCTTACGGGGTCAGTAGCGTCGAGAGGCTTGCTACCAAGTAAAACTTCGGCTGAATCTAAATAACTATCACCATCGGTATCATTCTTAAAAGGATCGGTTTGATAAACATCTCTTTCAACTTGATCGGTTAGCCCATCATAATCACTATCCTGTTGATAATCAGCGGGGGCAGTTTGAGCCTTAACGGGATTATTATAAGAGCTAAAAATAACATAAACTAAACTAATGACTAATAACCCAATAACCAGGGGGTAATTTTTTTTTACTAACCAATTACTTTTCTTCATATTTTTTTAAAAATGGTTTAGCTTGATTAGAATAAATTATTTTTTTATCTTTTGTAAAAATAATGCACGCGGCATCTAATTTATTATTTATAAATTCCAAGCCTTTTTCTTCCCCTAAAATTAAAACTGTTTTTGCAAAAATATCCGCTCTAGTAACACTAGAAGAAAGCGCGGTAACCGATAAAATATTGTTTTCAATCGGTAAGCCGGTTCGAGAATCAATAATATGATTCCATTTAAAATCGCCAGAGAATCCGGTGCGTTTAATTATTCCCGAAGTAGCAATCCCAGTTTTTTTACCTTGTGTATTAATAAAAAAAATATCTTTATCTGGTTCGAAGGGATTTTGAACGTCAATATCCCAACCAATTTGGTTAACATCATTACCAACGGCAATCAAATCTCCGCCAGCCGAAATCCAATAATTTTCTACTCCCAAAAAAATATCTTTACTTAAAAAATCAACAATATATCCCTTGCCAATTCCCCCTAAATCAATTTTCAAGTTTTTAGGACAATCAACAAGCGCCCCCTCAATTTTTAATTCATCTAATTTAGAGCGGGTATTAAAATCTAATTTAACTTTATCAATATCTAAGTGCTGCTTATTTTTAGCGTTAGTAGCGAGATTAATTTTATCAAATGATTTATTATAACCAACCGCCTCTAAACTATTAATAATGGTTGGATCAAAAACACCTTTCGTTTCTACGTAATAATATTTAATTTCCTTTAATAGTTCTAGTAACATCGGACTAACTTCCCTTTTTTGATAAAGTGACTGATTAAATATTGATAGCTCATTACCATCAACGAAACGACTAAAGCGTTTTTCAAAATCTAAAATTATTTTTTCTGAAGTAACTAAAATCTCTTCTTGATTATTATCAAGCAAGGCGGCTATAACAATATCAGTGCCCATGGATTTAAATCCGCGCCAAATCACAAATTTATTTTATTAAAACTTCTAAATCATCAGCAATCCCATTATCATTACCATCCATTAAACTATAAGCAAAATCATCTTCTCCTAAATGTCTATCTAACAGATCAGCAATGCCATCTTGGTCCGAATCTTTTATACTACTTATACCGCTTGGCTGAGTTTCGGTAACTGATGTAATCATGGTGTTTTTAGTTTGTATGGGGGATGAGCTAATTGTTGGAACGTCTTCCCTTAGAATAACGGGAGCAACTGGAACCGGCTCTAATTCTTGTTTTATTTCTAATGGCACAGCTTCTAGTCGAGGTTCTTGAATAGGTTCTACCGCCGGCCTTTCGATATAATACCGTTCTTGTCGATCTTCTCGCTCTTCTCTTTCTCCCCATTCATCTTCATCATCCTCAGCGCGACTAGTAGAAATGACTGCAAAGAATGAAGTTAACACTATCGCCATTATGGTGCTAAATACAAATATTTTTGTAATATATTTTTTTTCCATATAATTCTAAATAGCTTATTAATAAAATTAAGAAACACGCGTAGTGGGGGTTGGCGCTGGAGCTGGCTGAGAATGAGAAACCGGTTGCGAAACAGGTGGCTTAATAGTAACTACGGGGGGCGAAACAATAACCGGGGTAACTGCGGAAGAAGCGGGAACGGAGACGGTATTACTTACAACGGTAGTATTTATAGGCTGGCTATTTTTAGGCTGAGTAATGTCTACGGCGGCAGGCAAAACAGGAGCTTCACCTACGTTTTGATTGCCAGCTAATATCTGAGTATTTAAATCAGTTAATGCCTTATTTTTTGCCTCATAAATACTTGCCATTCTACTATAGGCGGCTTGATTAACTAAACTTATTTCAGTTAAATTATATTTTTTTATCGCGGCCGGAGCTACTGGTCTATTAATTAAAGAAAATGATATAAAAAATAAAATTACTGCGAAACTAACGGCATAACCAGCATTTTTTAAACGCGACCGCATATCTTTATCGGGAATCATGGAAAATTCTTCCATCTCAATTTGATTTTTAGAAACTCCTAAACTTAATAAATTGGTAACCATAGCACTCATAAAAACATTCGGACCACAAATAAAAAATGACTTTCCATAGATATCACCAATAAAACTTTTAATGGTAGCGGCATTTATTCTTTGGTGCAAAATGTTAGCTTCTTGTGATATGCCGTACTCTTCTGAAAAAGAAAATAGAGTAGAAATATTATTGTTATTTTTTTCTAAAGCCCTTATCTCGCTAAAAAGAGGCGCCCCTTTAATTGTTTTCGCGCTATAAATCAGAGATAACTTATTATTTAAATTTAAATCGGTAGCATAATTTAAAGCACTAAAAAATGGAGTAATCCCAATTCCTCCAGCAATCAATACTAAATCAGAGTATTTTTTTTCATCATAAATAAAGCTACCATAAGGGCCATAAACAATTATTTCGTCCCCCGCTTTTAAATTTAAGAGGCCCTGAGTAAATAATCCTTGAATTTTTATAGCAAAAACTATACTATCGCGCCTAGTCGGAGAAGCGGCTACAGAAAAAGCGTGCTTGTCCTCCATTTGGCCCTTAAGATTCCTATAAGAAATCATCGCATATTGCCCAGGGCGATATTCAAAAACCGGTCGCCCTTTCTTATCGGCAACCTCAATTATGACAATATCAGATGAAGGCTGATGTGTTTTTCTTATATAATATCTATACTCTGACATAAAAATATTTTGACAATGGAAGGCTATAATAATATATACAACAAATCGGCTGAAATGTTACATGATTAATTAAATTCTTTTATATAGGAAGGTAAACATTAAGAATAAAGCATTAATTATAACGATTGTTGCTCCAGTTGGTAAATCCAGAAAAAAAGATAAAGTAATGCCAAAAATTACTGAAATTAAAGAAACTAAAGCGCCAATTATCATCGCCGCTTTAAAACCTTTGGCTATTTGTAAAGCGGTAACGGCCGGCAATATTAAAAGAGCAGAAACTAACATAATCCCAACCATCTTAACTGATAAAACAACTGTCAGGGCCGTAAGAACTGTTAAAATAATATTAATAAAATTAGTTTTTATACCAGTTGTTTTAGCATATTCCTCATCAAAAGTCGCTGAGAACAAATCCCAATAAAAAAAATAAATAACTACCAAAACTACAACCGATAAAACAATCGATAAAATGACTTCGGTAATACTTATGGCTAGAATATTCCCAAACAGATAACTAAAGAGGTCTACATTGAATCCTTTAGAAAGACTAGCTAAAATTATGCCACCAGAAATTCCAACCGCCGAAACGATGCCAATTGCCGCATCGCCATAAACTTTGGCGCGCTCGCTAATTTTAAGAATTAAAATAGAGGCTAATATCACGACCGGAATCGCGATACAAAACGGGTAAACCCCAAAAAATAAGCCTAAAGCAATCGCTCCAAAACTTACATGCGAAAGACCATCACCAATTAAAGACATTTTTCGAAGCACTAGAAACAATCCTAAAACCGAACAAACTATTGCGACAAAAGCACCAGCCAGAAAAGCTTTTTGAATAAAGGTATACTGTAAAAAATTTAGTAAATCCATATAATCGTAATTAATCGTGTTGATGACAAATAAGATGTTGCTCGTATTTCCCAAAGTATGATTTCATTTTTTCAGATTCACAAAATTCAGAAAATTTACCAAAATAAATTAAATTCTTATCGATGTAAAGTAATTTATTGGCATATTTCCCAATATAGCCAGTATCATGGGTAATCAAAATAATAGCAATTCCATTTTTTTTATTTAACCTTTCAAGCAATTGAAAAAACGATTCCCTTGATTCCGGGTCTAGCGCGGTTGATGGTTCATCAAAAATTAAAACTTCCGGACTCGAAACCAAAGCACGCGCTAAAAGTACTTTTTGTTGTTGCCCACCAGAAAGTTCAGAAAACATTCTTTTTTTCAAATTAACTATTCCTAAATCTTGCAAAATAGCATTAATTTTAAACTGATCATTTTTTATAATTTTTTTAAACCAAGTTTTTTGTGATAAAAGCCCCAACATAACGACCTCGTTCACAGTTGCTGGAAAAAGCACATTAATTGTTGAGGATTTTTGCGGAAGATAACCAATTTTGCTCCAACTACTAAACTTTTCTTTAGTTTCTCCAAATAATTCAACGCTACCACTAGTTATCGGAACTAGACCCAAAATCGCTTTTACTAAAGTTGTTTTCCCAGCACCATTTGGGCCCGCGAGACCGACAAAATCTCCAGAATTAATTGTAAAAGAAACATCTTTTACAACCTCACTCTGATTATAGCGGATTGAAACATTTTTTATCTCAAGAATAGACATAATTATTAATTACATTGAAGACCAATTTTTAAATTAACCAAATTTTCTTCCATAATATCAAGAAACGAAACATTATTTTCAAAATCAGCCTTAGTAATATTATGGGCAGCATTTAAAAGGAGCATTCGCGCCCCAGTTTCATTAATTAAAGTTTCGGCAATTTCAGGAGTAGTTAATTCCTCATAAAATATATATTTAATATCATTATTTTTAATCTGCTCAATTAACTGTACTAAATCTTTAGCAGTCGGCTCAGAATCCGGCGAGATTCCTTGCGCCGCTAAATATGTTAAATTATGATGATTAGCTAAATATCCAAACGCATAATGACCGCCATAAACAACTTCTTTAGTTTTACATTCTTTTAAAGCAATCCGATATTTAATATCGAGCTGAGAAATTTTATTTTCATATTCTAGGGCTCGCTTTTGATAATAATCGATATTAACTGAATCTTTTTCAATCAAGCCCTTTAGAATACTAGCAATAATAATTTTATCATTATTAAAATCAAGCCAAATATGCGGGTCTAAATAATTTTCCGACTCAATTTCATTATGTCGCTTACCTTGTAACATGGATATACCCTCACTAGCATTGATGACTTGTAAATTTTTATTCCCCGCCCCCTTAATTAAATCTTCAGCCCAGGGTTCCATAAATTTACCGGTAAATATAAATATATCCGCCTCATTAATTTTTTTGACATCACTAGGCTTAGGCTCAAAACTATGAGCCTCAATTCCTGGCGGTAGTAGTAAAGATACTTCTACTTTATCTTGACCAATATTTTTAGCAAAATCATACAAAGGGAATAAAGTAGTAACCACTCTTATTTTTTTTAAGTTATTTTGTTGTTTTTCTGGTACCTTTAAAAATAACCAAGCAACCAAAGCAATTAGAAAAATGAGGCTAGCGATAAAAAGTAACTTTTTCATAAAAATTTCTAACATTAAGTTTGGCAATTATGACAATACCCGTAAAATTCTAAAGAATGATTGATAATTATAAACTTATTATTTTTTAATATTTGTTTTTCCTGTTTTTCTAAATGATCATCGGCCTCAACTTTGCTAATTAAATTACATTTTAAACAAACCAAATGATGATGATGGTCATTAGCCATTTCGTAATAATCAATCCCAGAAATAGTATTTTTTATAACAATATTATTCTTGCTTAAAAATAATAATTCCCTAAAAATAGTCGAGCGATTAGGCGACAACTTTATTTTTTTTAATTTCAATAAAAGATCTGCTTGAGAAATTAAACAATCATCATTAGATAAAATTTGCAAAATTCCCTTACGAAGTTTTGTAATTCTTCCTCCACATTCTCTAATATTTTTGTAAATATAGTCTTTATTCATAATTGCAACATTGATGCATTAATAATATGCCAATTAACAAAACAAGTCAACTGCCTACAGGTATGTTCTTCGTTAGTTGATTTTAAGGGATTTCTGTACTAATATGTGCTTAGTTACTTAAAATTAGAAAAAATGAGAAAGCTATTAAAATTGGGAATTTCCTTTTTAGTTTACCTTATTTTGCTTATACTCTCGCCGGTAATCTTTGTCATGGTTACCTTAATATTTTTAGCGCCTAATAATGTAGTCATTTATCTACTTAGATTGATTGTCTATATTATTATCTACTTGATATTTAAAGTAGGAAATAAAGTAAAAATAATCGGTAAAGAAAATCTTCCTAAAGGGACAAGAATTTTATTCTTATCCAATCATGAAACATTAATTGATTCCTTTTTAATTGCTTTAGGAACTCTTAGTGTTTGGGATGCCATTTTTCATCAAAATCGAATGGCATATAACGTACCCGAAGTAAAAAATTTTTATTACAATGGTTTTGTAAAAATTTTTTTTACTGCCCTCAAGACTGTCCCGATATCAAGAAGCGGTATTAGTCATACAAAAATAGAAGCGCAAATTAATCAATTTTGCAGTTTACTGGAAAATGATAATTTAGTTATATTTTTTGAAGGGACGAGAAGCAGAGATGGAGAAATTCATGAATGCCGTGTTGGCCCAGCCTTAACTATTATAAAAGCGCGACCGCGTTATGTTGTCCCCATCCTTTTAGATGGCATCCACTCAATTATGCCGATTAAATACGGAGCAAAAATAAATCCGCATATTAATATGGGGCATACCGGACGGATGATCATTGGAAAGCCTCTAGATATGGAGAAATTTTATCAAGAGGACTACAGCTGGGAAAGCGCTATAAAACAAAGCGCAGAACTAAGAAAATTTATTCAAGATTCAATTGCAAATTTAAAAAAACCTCCTCAATAACGGGAGGTTTTTTCATTACCAAAAGTCATTTAGTTAATCACCGATAATCAAATTATCAAGCGGCTGACCATTTTCATCAAAAGCGGAAATAATTAATTCATTACTTTTAACAGAAACTAAACAAAAATTATGAGAATATATAAATTTATTTAAATAAATACTTTCAATTTTTTGAGCATGCAAAGCGGTTCCTCCACCTCCACATATTATATGATTAATCCCTTTATAAAAAAATCTTTCATAATTATGATCATGACCAGAAAAAATAATTTTAACATTATATTTTTCAAGTAGAGCTAATAAATCTTTTTCAAAGCCAACGATTTCTTCGCTATGGTAGCCCACGGATAATAAAGGATGATGAGTAACAACTATAACAAACTTATCAGGGGAAACATTAATTAAATCATTTTCAAGCCAATCATACTGCTCCGATTTAATAACGAGGGGGTTATTAGTATCTAATACAATAACATGAACATTGTCTTTATCCCAAGAATACCACTTTTCATTACCCGGGAGTTCAAAATTATTATAGTATTCCGGGGAAGCCTTTTCATGATTACCGGCTGCTACAAAAAATGGGGCAATATTTTTTAAAGGCTGAATTATATTAATAACACTTGCCCACTCCTCCTTACTATCCGGATTATCAACTAAATCACCAACATGAAAAATGGCCGCTGGTTTCAATTTAATAATTTGATTAACTATTTTTTGATGCATTTCTGGATTAGACCGACTATCGCCATAAAAAATTAAATCCATATTTTTTTCTGGAGCAATAACAACCGGAACAACAGTTTCAATAGGGCGCCTATTATACAAAGATAATATCACAAAAACTAGGCTAATAAAGATAACTAGAATCGATATTTTTAAAATTTTAGACATTTGACAATAATGTTAATTGCTGCTATTTTAATTTAAGTTGTTCATTTATAATTATAACTTAATAATAAAAATAATCAAAAACTTATAGACCATGGAACCTATCATTTCTTACTTACAGGATTTAGAAGTAATTTTACCCGTACACTATTGGGAAAACGAATTCCAAAATGATTGGAAAAACGGCAAACAGCCTAATCGCCATTTTTTAAATTTTTTGAAAGAGTATCATCCCCAGATTGGTCAAAAAGTCTTAGATATTGGCTCTGGTGATGGCCGGCATCTACTTTTAATGGCTCAATTGGGGTACCAATGTACAGGAGTCGAATTAACCGAATCGGGTATTAAAACAACTACTGGCAAATTACAAAACTACGGCCTCTCTGCGGAACTGGTACAAACCAGTTTTCATAACTTACCGTTTGAAGATGCAAGTTTTCATTCCATAGTTAGTACTCAAGCTCTGCATTACAATAATTGGGCAGGAGCAAAAATATCCTTTCAGGAAGCAACGCGAGTGTTACAACCAGGCGGCTTATTCTTTTTTCGGGCACGCTCCGATAAAGGCCACTGGCGGTCAACCGACCAACAAATTCCCGACGAAAAAGGAATTACTCGGATAGAAACACGCGGCCCTGAAGGCTTTATTGTCATGGTTCATGATTATACCTTAGAAGAACTTCAAGAGCTTGCTCAAGAAAATAAACTAAATATAATCGATCAACCGATTGATGATGATGCCGACGGTAAGCCGGGACAATGGAATGTTGTTTTCCAGAAAAAATGAAAAAAATTCAACAATTATTTATGCCATCGAGCTAACAAACTCGGTGGCATTTTTATTATAAATAATCAACTAATAGCGGTAAAATTTGTTTTCTTAAAAATAATTTATTATTTTTAGCGATTCCGTTATTATTAAACGATAAGCCCATTGATTTATTTAATATTATTTTTGTCTTCTCATCTATAGCAACAAAAATATTATACCCATTTTTTATATCAGCGACTGTAAGAAAAACATATTCCAAATTATTTGTTTTAACTATTTTTTGTAAAATTTCTTTTATCTCTTTAACTTTAATGTTTACAACTTTCTCTAAATTAAAACCTTCTAATTGCGCAACCCCAAGATGGTTATCAAAAATTTTAAAATCATCAGTAATAGTTTTTTCTAAATTGTTAATAATGTATTCAGTTTTATAACTAAACATCTCATTAATAAAATTCATCGGAATTAGTTCGTGACAATCTTTAATCAAAAACTCTTTTGCGAATACATCTCTAGTGCTTACAATATCTGATTTAAAATTAAGAGTATTGGAAAAAATAGCTCCTAAAAGTAAATGAGCACTTTCTGGTTTTATTGCTAATTTAGCCGCTTTCAATTTCTCAAAAATTAAAGTAGCGGCTGCCCCAACTGGCTCTACCTGAATTTTAGCATTAACAAATAACTTTTCCGCCTGATGAACAGCGCGATGATCGATTACCTCTATCACATCCTGTGGTCGAATAATCTCCGGCATACCTTTAATATCACTCGCATCAACAATGATAAATTTATCAAATTCTATTTTTGGGCTAAAAAGTAAACCCTCATTAATATTATACTTCGCCAACAAAAATCTAGCCTCACTTTGAGGTTCTCCATAAATACCGGCAATATACTGGTTTTGGCTATCAATAATGTTTAATAGCTGGGCATAAGCATAAGCGCAAGCAACTCCATCTAAATCAGGATTAATTTTCGGAGTGATAAGTATTTTATTCATAACCATTATTTTATTCGAACATTTCCGACTTACTAAATCGCGATAAAGCGCAAATAACTGGCTTCTCAAAAGATTCTTTTCTATCTATTAAATTATTAGTAAAATAACCAACGCAACCTTCTTGTTGTTTGGTATTTTTTAAACCTCTAATCTCGTCCATCACGTCTCCTAATTCTTTCTTTTCCAGCTTTACTTTAGTAACAATTTTTTCCGGCATAAACAAACCTTCTCCGCCAGCATAACCCCAAATACCATCCTTATTAACAATGGCAACAAACCCTGATAAAAAAGTACCGAGTTCAGTTTTATTAAAACCACCCTCAAGCCCAACTCCATAATCAGCTTTTAATAATTTTAAAGCACCAAGGGCTCTATTTTTTGCTCCCTGCGAAATTTCTGAAAATGACATCGGCATTTCCGATACCTGAGAAGGAACGGAAACACCAATAATCTCACAATTGCCAAATACTTTTTCAAATCCAGATTTAACCGCCTCGATTTTAACTGGATTTTTTGAACCAACAGCTATTTTTAACATAATGGAATGGAACTAATGATAAACCATAGATTACTATACTTAAAATTAACATCGAATTTATCCCTAACAAAAAAGAAAATATTTCTACAATCCCCCCAACGGCTGAGCCCAATAAATTACTAGCAAAGGCAACTGATTTTAACTTAACTTCTTTCAGTTTAATAATAAAAACTAAACCTGAGAAAAGAAATGGCAAATTTAAAAATAGTGACCCCCAGATTAATTTATTTAAAAAGCTAAGAGAATTTAAAGCTGCTAATGGAATTAAAAATTGTGATAATAAAGAAAGAAAAAGCCCAATATAAGCAACCCGAAGAGAAATCTTACTTTTAGCATAAATCAAATTAGCTAATAGAATAAACAACAATATAAAACTAATGGTAAATAAATTAGTAACCCAGGTATTACCAAACAATAAAGAAGTTTTGCTTATATTTTGAAATTCAAATAAAAGAAAGCCCGCTCCGAGAAAGAAAAAGTCCCATTTAAATTTTCCTTGCCAAGGAACTAAGCGCTTAAAAAATAAAAGAAGCAAAATCAAAAAAATAGAAATTCCTAAATGGATTCTGGGTAAGCGTGGTTGGTCAAGATACAAATACGGCCAATTATCCGTTAGCGGATTTATATTATCATCAAAAGTTAAGGCGCGGTCAGAAATAAATTTTTTGAAATCAGGCTGATTAGATAAAAAATTATCTATAGCATCGGGGTCGGGACTGATTACAAAAACTACCCCTCCCCAGCCAAAATAATTTGCATCCTGCATATCAAAAATTAAAGGCTTGGTATTAAAGGCTGATATTAAACTTTTTTGAATGCGGCCCCCTATCCATTCTTCGCGAACATCAAAGGTTACAAAGACTAAACCGCCTGGTTTTAAAATATTTTTTATTTCCTGAAAACTTTCTTGAGTATATAAATAATGATCTAGGCGAACGTTTGCTAAAGAACTGGTTAGCGTATGCGAATCAGCTAGCCCCATTATGACTATATCGTATTTTTTTTCAGTTCTCTTAAAATAAGACCGACCATCATCATTATAAACATTAACGGACGCCGAATCATATGGCCTCTCGGGATGGTATTGTTTGCCGAAAGATATAATTTGAGGATCAATTTCAACGGCATCAATATTCTTTACCCCATAACGAACTGCGGCCGCAACATCATTCCCTCCCCCAGCACCAACAATTAAAACATCTTGGCTATCAGGCTTAAAAATAAAAGGTAAGGAATACTGATCGTCAAATTTCCAGTTAACAGAATCCTCTAAATTATCTTGTTTTAAAGCTTCTTTTAATTTCGCTTTATAATTATCCGATAAATCCAACAATCCCATATAGCCAACATTGTTGACCTGCAATAAATATTCTTGATTTTTAAATTCTGTCTTTGGTAAAGAAATAAGAGATAACTTTTGATAAGGCGACCAAATAGTCGGATTTTCAATCGATAAAAAATTGAAAAAAATAATTAATAGAGACAACAAAAAACAAGTAAAAACAGTTATTTTTTGTTCAATATTATTTACCAAAAAAATAAGTAAGAATTGCCCAAAAGCAATACCAATGAACAAAGAAAGCTGCAAAACAGAAATAGCCTGGAAAAACCACATTCCCGCCAAAGAAGCGATAATATTTAAGGAATAAATTAAAATTAACTGCTTATCATCCTCTAATAATTCCCCTAAACGTTGTCCCAAAGGAATAAAAATTCCCATTATTAATAGAAACAATAGTAGAGTGAGAAAGGACCCGCTAATTATTCCCCACACTGAACTAATAGATGCCTGAAACCAAACAAAACTTTCGCTTAATGGAGCAAGCTTATCTGTTACTCCCGTTAAAAGCCCGGAAACTACCAAAATACTAACAATAAATAACAAAACGGCAGAAACGGTAATCGACATTCTTTTTTTAATCAACATTCCTAATCCCGAACCAATAAAAGTTCCTAAAAGCAAAAGATTGGAAAAATAAGCAAAAATTCTGATTTCCGTGCTTATCAATCTTATTAATAATAATTCTAAGAATAGAATAACAAAACTGATAACAACAACGGGTAAATATTTTTTCATATAAAGATATTAACTAACGTTTTCAAGAAAAATTTTTTTATCAAAACCTCCCCTTTCCTTTTTTCTTTTGTCTTTTAAAGCAAGAATATCCCCCTGGTTAAGATTAAAGGCTTTAATAGTTGAATCTATTACCTCTAATAAATCCCCCAATTCTTTAATCAAATCTTCTTGATTATTTTTAGCTTCTAAAACTTCTCCTGATTCCTCAACCAGTTTTTTAAGTAATTCAAATTTATATTCATCATCACTTAAAATTCTTACTTTAGGGATTTTATTTTCCTTAACTATTATTTCAGGGATTTTATCCCTTACTAATTTATTAAAAAATTTCATGATTTCGTATTTTAAATTTTTAATATTAATTTACCAACCTATTTCGCTATAATTTATACCATTATCAATATTGTTCAGGGCTTCTCTAACCTCAGGAACAAGATTCTCCGGAAGAGCATCTAATTTAAACCATTTTAAATCATCACATTTATCAGGCTCCATATTAACAATCTTTCCAGCCCACTCATTAGCGCTTACAAAAATATCAAAATATTCACGGTCGACTGAAAGTCGATGAACAACATTAACCACCTTTAAACTATCTATACTAATTTTAATTCCGGCCTCTTCCAATGCTTCCCGGGCAATACATTGTGCGGCCGTCTCACCGCCTTCAAAATGACCAGAAACTAAACTATAATTTCCATCTTGGTAGCCGGTATTAAAACGTCTTAAAAGAAGAATCTCTCCATTATTAATCAAAACTAAATATGCAGAAGCGTATGGTTTAAATCTTTCTTCACTATTAGACATATAAATTAAATAAAATTATTGAAATCATTTAAACACTTTATATCACAAAAATACCACAAAACATCATCTGTTGTAAATCTTACTTTAAGAGTAGGGTAGATAAAGCTATAATTGACAAAAATAAACTTAAATGATAGCATCTTCAAGTAGTATTTTATAACAATAAACGAACTTTAAAAAAAGGAGGTAAAAATGTGTAAATTTTGTGAAGTAAACAAAAATCTTTTATTGAAAGAAACTGAATTAAGCCGGTTGGTAGTAAATTATTTCCCCTTAGGGAAATTTGCCTTATTGGTAATACCGAAAAGACATGCTCGTCTAATCACAGATTTAAATAAAGCAGAAATAACTGACCTTATTTTGCTTTATCAGGATACTGTTAAAATAATTAATGAGAAATTTAATTTACCGTCAGTAATGGGCTGGTTCAATCAGGGGGCTGATGTAGGAGAAACCGTTCCCCATTTTCATTTTCACGTAGCCTTATTTGAAACGGGTGGTAACTTAAAACCAGTTGAAAGGATAGGGGCCAAAGTTCCTATTCAAGAAGAATTATTGATATATATAAAAAATTATTTTTAAATAAAAAACTTGTATATATCAACAAAAGCGCCGATAAGCGCTTTTTTTTGTTGATTTAAGAACTTATCAAATCTTCTTAGGAAATAATATTGATAACACTATTGAAGCAGAAAGAGCAAACATTATAATCCCAAAAGAAACAAAAGATGATATATGCAAACCGAACATTGTAGAAAGCATTTTGAGACCAATAAATATTAGAATAAAAGCTAGCCCTTTTTGAAGATGATGAAAGCGATGCAATATACTTTCAATTAAGAAAAACAGGGCCCGTAATCCCATAATCGCAAAAATATTAGAAGTAAAAACAACAAACAAATTCTGAGAAATGGAAAATACGGCCGGAATGGAATCAACTGCAAAAACTATATCCGTTGCCTCAACTAATATCATTATCAAAAAGAGAGAAGTAAAATAAAATTTCCCCTTTTCCCTAAAAAAGAACTTACCATTATGATGATTCTCAGTAAACGGTAAAAACTTACGTGCGATTTTTAAAATTTTATTGTTATTAAAATCAACATGCTCCTCTTTTTTTTCACTAAATAGTTTAATGCCCGTATACAGCAATATCGCTCCAAAAATATATAAAACCCAAAAAAATTGATGGATGATATAAGCGCCAGCACTAATAAAAATTCCCCGGAAAACAATTGCGCCCATTATTCCCCAAAATAAAACTCGATGATGATATTTTTCTTCCAATTTAAAAAAACTGAAAATTAACATTATGACAAATAAATTATCAACCGATAACATCTTCTCGGTAACATAAGCACTAAAAAATTCGACCGCCATTTCCCTGCTTATAAATAAAAAGATTAAAAAACCAAAGATAAGCGATATCGCAATCCAGAATAACGACTGGTACAGCGCTGGCTCAAATTCAACTTTATGGCTTTTTCTATTAAAATATCCAAGATCTATCGCTAAAAATCCGACCACGATAACTCCGAATAAAATTGTTAAACTAGTTTGTGCATCCATAATATAAAATATTATCTATTTAAATAGGTAATGGTTAGCTGTAAAACGGTCGCAAAGGAAACCCAGAGTAAATAAGGAATTTGAATATATGCAACCCAGTGTAAATAAGGGTAAATGGCAATCATTGCCCAGATAAGAGTAATCAAAATTAAAAGAATATCGAGGCTGGCCAATAAATTATTTTTCAATCCAAACTGAAGTGGGGTAAAAAATAAATTGAAAATAATATTAAGAATAAAAGGTAGGGCAACAATAAAGGGGGCTTGTTTTTGCCAAGTCATTACAAAAACTTTTCCAAATGAAATAACAATTAAAACATAGAGAAATGTCCAAACTGGGCCAAAGAGCCAAGACGGTGGAGACCAAGAGGGCTTAATTAATTGCGAGTACCAATTATAAGTATTCATATATATTAACTATACACTAAAGATAATATTTATAAAATGGTAATTTAGTTCTAATTACTTGAGCTGAACGGCATTACTTCTATCAAGTTGGATCGGATAATCATTTAATAAAAAATTTATATCTTCTTCTCCCATATTCCAACCGACTGAACCCAAATTTTCTTCTAGGTGTTTTAAATTACTAGCTTTAGTAATAGTAACAATATTCTTTTGTGAGATAAGCCAATTGAGCGCTATCTGAGAAGGGGCCTTGCTATACTTATCACATAACTTATCAATAATATCTATCCCTTTTTTAGCTAAACTCCCCTGTTGGATCGGTCTCCAGGCCTCTATAAAGATATCGTTATTTTGGCAATAATCAACTACCCCCTTTAATGCTGGCTCTCTAAATAATAAATTATAATGGACCTGATTTAAAACTATTTTATTTTTTGTTTTACTCTGCGCCTCTTTTAATCTCTCAACATTAAAATTACAAACTCCAATATTTTTTATTAGCCCCCGGTTTTTCAAATAATCAAAAGCTCTCATTGTTTCTTCAATCAAAATATCTGGATTAGGCGCATGAATAAGATATAAATCTAAATAACTCATCTGCAAACGAGCTAAGCTTTTCTTACAAGCGGCAATAACATCATCATAGCCTAGATTAGCCGAGCTAACTTTAGATGTAACAAATAATTTAGATCTATTATAATCTTTTAAAGCCTTGCCTAATATTTCCTCACTGTATCCCTGCGCATACATTTCGGCTGTATCGAAACGAGAGCCTCCCATGGCAATTGTTTTTTTAATAGCCTCGATATCATTATTTTCGTCATAATTAGTTTCTCTTTCAAAGCTGCCGCCCATAAACCAAGTACCAAAACCTAAAACTGGGATTTCAAAACCATTATTCAATTTTTTTGTTGGAATATTCATAAATCATTATGAGTTTTTAAACTTTAATAAGCTTAACTTTAGTTTAATGAAAGATAATCCTTACGTCAATTGATATCTTTATTTTACTTCTAATAAATAAAAAGCCATTATATTTCAAATGGCTCAGTACTATAACATTAAATTTCTAAAAATAAGTCTCGCATATGACCCTCGAGATGGATTCGAGTAATAACTTTTGCAAGAAGCTCTGCCGGACTTATGACAATTAAATTCTTATGCCATTTTTCTTTATCTTTAAGCGGAATAGTTTCTAAAATAAAAACCTTATCAATTAATCCGCTTTCTAGTAAAGGATTAATGCAGTCGAATGTTTCTGAAGAGAAATCATTATGGACTACAAAAAAACTGATTTCCTTAGCGCCATTGTACTTGGCAATTTTTGCACCAGCTTCTAATGTTCCGCCACTCTGAAGCATATCATCAAAAGCGACGACTCTTTGTCCAGCAACATTACCAACAATCTTTGATTTTTCAACATTAATTTTTCTGGTACTCGCATCCCTTTCTTTAATAATGAAAGAGATGTCGCGACCAAGAATCTCGGCAATCTTTTTGTTTCTTTTAAAACCACCGTCATCAAGCGCTAAAACGCTATCGTAGGAATCGCCACGAGCAATCGCATATTCTATAAGAATTCTCATTAAATATACGTGGTGCACGGTACGAAGTCGATAGTGAGTAGTATCAAAAAAAGATGGATGCTGACTTGAGTGTTGATCAAAAATAGCAATAACCTCTAGCCCAGAGCTAGAAAGCTCTAGGGCCGTATCTTTATAAGCGACAGTCTCCCCAAATCTTTTAATATGATCTGATTTACCATCCCTCACAAACGGAAATACCCCAAACACTCGAGCCGCGCTACCTTTAACCGCATTGCAAATCAATCTCAATTCTTTAATAGTGTCGTAACCTGCATGGAGCGAGCTAAAAATACAAATATCCATACCACTAACATCACACAATCTTCTAACATCAAGTTCTCCATTTTGAAATTGTTTTGAATCAAGGAGCAACGGGCTCACTTTTAATTTATTGGCTATTTCTAAACCTAGGGCTGGATGAGAATTAGCAATAATTAAACCGAAATTTCCAAATCTACTGGTTTCCATAATCTTTTCTCCTTTCTTAAATTATACATATATGATTTTTTAAACCCCCTCTAAATAAGAAGTTTGAAAAATCATACATGTATCACCGGGGGATTATTGTTAAATAACTATCATTGCATAATAAGCCAATTATACTTATTTGTAAACTCTGATCTTGGTGCCGAAAATTAACTAAACAGTAGGTTTTTTTCTGTTTCTAATTAAACCGAAAACGCCAATAGCGGCTGCGATAACCCCCATTAACTGTCCGCCGGGGCTATCATCAAGTTCGCCATATACAAACATAAACGTACCAAACAATATTGCCAAAATAAAATATAGTATTTTTTTATAATTTTTCTTCATATAGTTTTAATGTTAGCACCACTCGCCCCAAAGCTCAATTACTATATCAATAAAAACCTTATAGGTTTTGATAAAAAAAACCATCGAATCACTCGATGGCTTAAAGATGTCTTAATCTGTTACCTTTATAATTTTAGTTCACCTGTTATTAGGTTGTAGGAAGCGTAAAGATTTTCCTCATGTCTCCTAAACGTGCCGTAGTCGCCATATGATAAATAAATTAAATTATTATCACAACGAATTTCACAAATACTCGGAAACCCCTTGGGAGTAGCTTTTGCGGTTATATCTTCGCCTTTATAAAATAGCGATGAATCAAATGTCCCAATGAGCGCGATTGTGTTTTGAATTAAAACCAAACCGTTATCTCCAGTAGCATTAATTGAATAACTGGTATCACGCTGCCAAATCAATATAGTTTGAAAAAATAATTTTCCAGAAACATGATAATAGGCCAACGAGTCGGAATTGATAACATCAATCAATAATTGATATGGACCGTTACTATAAGTTTTAGTCTCCGGTAGCGAGTTAAAAATCTGTTTTGGCGTACCGTCCAAAAACTCTGTTTCTTGTTTTTGACAATTGCAAAAATAAAAAATAAACATTACTGCTGCTAATAAATTTTTCACTTTTTATATCTCCTATTCTTTAGTTATTAATTTGTTAATGTATAGAAAAAATATAGTATAAAGGTCTTCTTTTGTCAATATATTCGGATATTTAAACAAAATTGTATAATGCCTTAAGTTTTTCTAAACCACGATGAATTTGCACTGCTAAAGTTTCTTTCGATTGACCCGTTATTAGAGCCATCTCTTTAAGAGAAAGCTCTTGAACATAGC
Organism: Candidatus Falkowiibacteriota bacterium; assembly: GCA_903857815.1. GTDB lineage: Bacteria > Patescibacteriota > Patescibacteriia > Patescibacteriales > UBA12465 > UBA12465. Next base: position 2,442 of record CAIOGK010000045.1, on the reverse strand, counting down.
GCATTCTCATTATTTTTTGATATTTCTCTGGTAAGCGCGCAATAAGCAAAATCGCTCGCTTACCGTCTAAAATGTTAATCAAGCGCTGTGAATTATCTTCTCCTGGCTCAAAACCCTTTTCCATCAGGGCATCTAAAGAGCTTGATTTTCGTTTTCGATATTCATCAATGATAAGATCCTTTAAGACGTGGTAAAGAAAGCTTTTCATAACATCAATCTTCCCTCCCTTAACAAGATAAGACCAGGTTTTTCTGAAAGTATCCTGCACTAAATCTTCACTAATAGCTCGACTGCTCACCCTGAAAAACGCATAGGAATTAAGCTTTTTTCCGTAGTCTTCGTGCGCCACGGATAATATCGCTTGTTGCGTTGTCTTCTGTTTCGCCGTCATATGTATAGTCTGCATGAATAAGCCGGAAACGATTAGATTATATTACATGGCTATTACAAAATGGTTTCCGGAAGGCTTTAATATCGGGTCTATAGTATACCCCATCCCCCACATTATAGCGAGACGTAATGATTTCGGCCCAGCAACGGTATAATTAATATAAAAGCAAAAGATATTTATTTTAATCAGCTAGCTAACGCTAAATAATAATTGAACGGTCGATCATATTATTGAAACCGCTTTTATAGTCATACTAATAAAAAAACCCTAAATTAATAACTATACATATATGAAAAAAACATTTTTTCTAGCGACGCTCGCACTAATGATTGCTTTCGGTTTATCAGCCCTACCAACTACAACCAAAGCTAATAATCTAGAATCAAAATTAAGCGGTCGAATTTTATTGGCCGTAGAATCAAATGGGGAAACCTGGTATATAAACCCAGAAAATCAACAACGTTACTTGCTTAGAGATTCTCTTGATACTTTAAATATCATGCAACAATCAGGATTAGGCATCTCAAATAACGATTTTAATTCTTTTAACGGCAAGGCTCCACTTAGACTTTCCGGGAGAATCCTTATTAAAGTGCAAAGCCTAGGAGAGGCCTACTATGTAAACCCGATTGACCTGAAAATGCACTACCTCGGTAAGCCAGACCAAGCATTAAAATTAATGCAAAGTTTAAGTTTGGGAATAACTAATGTTAGTTTGGCTAGAATAGTTATTTCTGAGAGTGTAAATGTTAGCATTACTAATTCTAATTTTAATCCAGCTACTTTAACGGTAAATAAAGGGACTATGGTTACCTGGACAAACTTTACTAATATTTCTCAGACCGTTACTTCACCAAGTTATTTTAATTTCGGAGAAATCGCTAGCGGTAAAACCTATAGCCGCATGTTCAACGTCGTCGGAACATATAATTACTACTCTACCCACCAGAGTGGATTAACCGGGACCATAATAGTTAAATAAACTAATACTAGCAATCGCTCTAAATTAATTTTAGAGCGATTGTTACGGGATACGTTAAATTACCTCTATGAAAAAAATTGCAAAAAAAACAATAAAAAATGGTAAAACAATAAAAAAAAGTAAGCCCGTTTCTTACGACCATTTCTTTGAACGTTCCTGGGAAGAAAGTTGGACTTATATCAAAACTGTAGTTGATGTAGTAAGAGAGCCCGTTTTAATTCTCGATAAAGACTTCCGCGTTTTAACAGCGAATAGTCCTTTTTATCACGTTTTTCAAGTCGAGCCGAAAGATACGGAGAATAAACTTGTCTATAAACTTGGAAATGGCCAATGGAACATTCCTGATTTAAAAAAATTGTTGGAGAATATTCTACCAAAAAATACATTTTTTAAAGGTTTTGAAGTCGCTCACAATTTTCCCTCTATCGGGCATAAGGTTATGATTCTAAACGCCCGTCAAATTCATTTTAAAAAAAGTGATGCAGCGGCAAAAGTATTTCCTTCAATTATTCTTTTAGCGATAGAAGATATCACTGAAATGATGCTAATCGCTGAAACTCTAGCGAGCCATACTTTTAAACTTGAAGCAAAGCTTACTTCCCAAACGACAAAACTTGAACAATATATTAAAAAACTAGAAGTAGAAATAAATGGTCTAAAAAACAAGCTATAAGTTGTTTAATTAATTTAATAACTAATTTGTAAACATATGGACTCATATAATTCTCCCTCAACTAAACCTTTATACCGTGGTACTCAAATTATTTGGTATCTTCTAGGTCTTCTAAATACACTTCTGGCTTTTCGTTTTTTATTGAAATTAATGGCCGCTAATTCATCGGCTGGTTTTAGTAATTTTATTTATACTTTCAGCTATCCCTTCGCGTACCCCTTTCTTAATGTTTTTAAAACCTCAAAAGTTGAGGGCAGTGTTTTTGAATGGACTACGCTCTTAGCAATGGCGGTATACGCTCTTATCGCCTGGGGTATTGTTAAAATATTTTTCATGAGTAAAACAGTATCCACTCATGAGGCGGCCACTAAATTAAATGAGGAAAATAAATAATTT
>CAIOGK010000044.1 GCA_903857815.1 Candidatus Falkowiibacteriota bacterium | reverse complement strand
GTTTTAAAAATTTAAAATTTTGTGGGCGTCATTATAATTTAAATCTAGAATTTATCGATGAAATAACTATTGCTGGTGATTATGAAGATAAAATTTTAATGGCCCTAATTAAAATTTTAAAATTTAACTCTATCGCTCAGGTTGGGATTATTTTAGCAAAATTTTTATGTTTATTTTGGCAAGGCCGAGCATTAATAGCCCCGCAAAAATTTTTAGTAATTCCCATTCCTTTATCAAAGCGGCGGGAAAGAAAGCGTGGATTTAACCAAGCGGAAATCATCGCCCATTACTTTGCAAATTATTTTAACTATGGCTTAAATCTTGATTTGAAAAAAATAAAGAATACGCTTGCGCAATCTAGTCTTAAAGAAAATCGGCGCCAAGAAAATATTATTGATGCTTTCAGTTGGACCGGAGAAAATTTAAATAAAAAAAATATAATTTTAATTGATGACGTCATTACTACCGGCGCGACTATTAACGAGGCAGCAAAAATTTTGAAAAAAGCGGGCGCTAAAAAAATAATTGCCCTCGCAATTGCTAAGGGCTAAAAACCTATCCTTATTTACAAAAATCCTACGATTTGCTATATTAATAATAGCTGATTGTTGAGCCCACCAAGCTCAAGATAGAAATATCGCCTACGCCTAAAGCTAAAACAATTTAAAAGAGCTTTCTAATGTTTAGAAAGAACCCGGGTGGAACCGCGAGACTCATAAAAACAAGTCCCGTCCCGGTAAAAACAATTTATTTGTTTTTACTAGGATGGGATTTTTTTAATAATTAACATAAAAAATATATGGAAAATTTAGAAACAAAGCGTCATTCCCTTTCACATTTAATGGCCTCAGCGATTAAAGAGTTCTGGCCAGAAGCGCAACTAGCAATCGGCCCCGCTATAGAAAATGGCTTCTATTATGATATTGATTTTGGAGAAACTAAAATTACTGAATCAGACTTAAAGAATATTGAAAAAAAGATGACCCATCTTATTAAACAAAATCTAAAGTTTGAAAGAGCGGAACTAGAAATCAATCAAGCCTTAAAAGAGGCGGAAACAGAAGGTAATCCTTATAAAACTGAGTTAATAAGTGAATTAATAAAAAAAGGGGAAACCGTTGTTAGCTTTTATACAGTTGGAAAATTTACCGATCTTTGTCGAGGCCCTCATATTGAAACTAGCATAAAAATAAAACCAGGCAGTTTTAAATTAAATAAACTAGCCGGTGCTTATTGGCGAGGGGACGAAAAAAATAAAATGTTAACTCGTATTTACGGCTTAGCTTTTGAAGATAAAGCGGAACTAGATGAATATTTAAAAATGATAGCGGAGGCAGAAAAAAGGGACCATCGAAAAGTTGGAAAAGAAATGGGATTATTTATTTTCTCCGATTTAGTCGGACCTGGGCTACCCCTTTATACTAATAAAGGGGCCTTAGTTAGAAAAATGATTATTAATTATTGTAACGAACTGCAAAACGGTATTGGCTATCAGGAGGTTCATACTCCCAACATTAATAAGGCGGAATTATTTAAAGTTTCCGGCCATTATGATAAGTATAAGGAAGACATGTTACGCGTCATATCTAATTATACCGATGAGGAATATTTTCTTAAACCGATGAATTGTCCTCAACACACCCAAATTTATGCAGCTCAGACTAGAAGTTATAAAGACCTGCCTTTACGAGTAGCCGACTTTGCTAATTTATACCGCGATGAGAGACCGGGAGAATTAAACGGGCTTACTCGTTTACGTTGTTTCTGTCAGGATGATGGTCATTGTTTCTGTCGGGAAGACCAAATCAAAGAAGAATTTGCATCAGTTTTGGAAATAATTCGCATCGCGATGCAAACCTTTGAAATGAAATATAAAATTAGATTATCACTTTGGGACCCTAAAAAACCAGAAAAATATCTCGGTGAATCTGAAACTTGGGAAAAGTCACAAAAATTATTAGAAGAAATCTTAATCCAAAATAAAGTTGAGTTTTTTAAAGCTGAGGGTGAAGCAGCTATTTACGGACCAAAAATGGATTTAATTTCTAGCGACTCTTTAGGCCGAGAATGGCAACTTTCTACTATCCAACTAGACTTTATAATGCCTCAGCGATTTGAATTAGAATATACCGATAAAGATGGTAAGAAAAAAACTCCGGTTATGATTCATAGAGCAATCATTGGTTCTCCGGAAAGATTCATGGGAATATTAATTGAACATTATGCTGGAGCTTTCCCTCTTTGGCTTTCACCGGTACAAGTAAAAATCGTTTCTGTTGCCGAGGCCCATGTCTCAGCTTGTGAAAAACTAGCGGCTGAATTAAAACTAGTCGGAATAAGGGTTGAAGTTGATGATAATAATGAAACTATGGGTAACAAAATCCGAAAAGCGGCTAATGAAAAAACTCCTCACGTCTTAGTTATTGGCGATAAAGAAGCTAATTCTGAAGTTTTAAGCGTGCGCGATAGAGGCCAACAAGATACCAGGGAAATTGCTAAAGATAAGTTTATTGCTGAACTATTGAATAAAATTAATAATCGCCTCTAATACCCCCTGGGCAGGTATTCCCAATTTCTATATTTATGCTATTATATTGTTAATAACAATTTGATTTTAAAGCTATGAAAATACAAAAATATCTACCAGTCATATTTGGCGTCCTAGCGCTAATTATCATTATTACTTTAATGGCGATGAATAAAGACTCTGAAATGATTCTTTTCTATGGGGATACTTGTCCCCATTGTAAAAACGTTGATGAGTTTATGGTCGCTAACAAAATAGAGGGGAAAATAGAATTCAGAAAATTAGAAGTCTACAATAATCAAGGTAATGCTCAGCTATTAACTCAAACAGCAAAAAACTGTGGCCTTGATACAACCAAGGGAGTTGGAGTACCTTTCTTCTACGATGGAAAAACTTGTTTAGTAGGAGATACCGACATCATCAACTTTTTTAAAAACTACGGTAATAATTCTTCACAAGCAACAGATTAAAAAATAAATATGAAAAAAATAAATTTAATTGCCGCCTCAACTATAGCAACTTTCAGTCTTGCCGCCTTACCAGCTAAAGCTGTTTGTCCGGTTTGTATAGTTGCCGTCGGTGCTGGTTTAGGGTTATCACAATACTTAGGAATTGACGATACCATCTCTGGCGTTTGGATAGGTGGATTAACTGCCGCTGTGGCCGCCTGGACCATCAACTGGTTCAATAAAAAAAATTGGAGCTTTGGAAGTAAATCATGGCGCGATGTAATAACGGTAATTCTTTATTATTTAATGGTTTTTTATCCTTTAATAAGCCAAGACATGATTGGCCATCCCGCTAATAAATTATACGGAATCGATAAACTCGCTTTCGGTGCAGTTTTTGGAAGCTTAGCTTTCTCTGGTTTTAGTCTCTGGTATGTGAATCTAAAGAAAAATAATAATGGACATGCCTATTTCCCTTTTCAAAAAGTCGTTATGCCATTTGGAGCTTTAGTAATCTGCAGTTTAATCTTTTATTTTATTACTAAATAAAAATATATGAGCGAAATATTAAATTTAAACGAACTGGTAGAAAAAGTTGATCAAATGAAAAAAGACAATGCCCTTGACCTTTCTTCAGATCAGGACTTAAGCATTGCTATCATGAATTTAGTTAGCATTGAAGAACATTTTTTCTTTACTGGAGCTAAAACGGGTAATGATAAATACTACGACCTCTTGACTGAGGTTAGAGAAATGCGTAAACAACTTTTAAAGAAAATCATTAAGGAATACGAAGGTGAAGTTTGGTGTATATCTAAACATTTATTAGCTGCCTCCTACCGCTTAATGGAAGTTGGGACTAAATCTCAAGGTAAAGGAAACAAGGAAGAAGCAAAAGATATGTTTCAAAAAGCCTATGATTTGTATTCTCTGTTTTGGGGACTTAATATGAAATTAATCGATATCGGTGAAGTAAAGAAAATAGATGACGAAGATTTAAATATAAAAAAGAAAGGCGTTGTCGGTAAATTAGGAGCTTTGGTAAAAAAAGTAGTTGACTGTTGCATCGAATAAAAAATAAACAAATCAAAAAGCCGCTTTTTTAAGAGCGGCTTTTTTAAAAAAATAAAATTTTAGGCTAATTTAATAGCCAACACTGTTCTCGCCTCTTTTTCAGTACGAATGATTTTGTAGAATTCTATTTCCCTCATCCGACAGACGTAAGCATCACCATCAACCAAAAAGAAAAAATGGCGCACAACTCCAATTTCCTCATAATGTTTTTCGCGAACACAAACCAGCGTAGCTTCGCCAAAAATTGTAGAAAATCTTTTTTTCTTAGTAATAGTTAAAGAATTGGAATCGAGAATAAACTCTCGACCACCTTCCAGAGAAAATTTAACTTTCCCTTCCGAATGCTGAAAAACAACATTCGCTAAAGATTCCGAAATAAATTTTTCATTACCAAGAATTTTTTTTCTAATAAGCAACTGCTTAATCCGAAGCTGCTCATCACTTTCAATAACTAAATCCTCCAAAACGGAAACATTGGGTAATTTTTCTGATGATACGGAAAAAATAATTGCTTGAGCCTGGTCCGCTAAAAGCGGCTTTTTCTTAATTGAATCAAGTACCATCGATAAATCGGAAATGGTCATCGCCGGAGGATACTGAAGGGCTAATTTACGCCAAGAAAAAGCATATGGGCTAGCGATTGCTCCTTTAGTTGCCATCCGCAACCAATCATCAAAACTGGAAAAAGTAACTCCCTTTTGGGCGAGATTAATACCAGCCTTGGGACTATGAGATGCAACACTTAAGACCTCGCTTACTGTTGGGCCTACTTGTCCCGCCGTCTGACGACGTGAATTCAAAAAACTGAAAAAATTTTTCATTACGATTAATTTTGGTTAAACAAAAGCGCTCGAAGCGCATAATATTTTTAAAAAGAACAAATTAAAAACGCTTAGAAGATAAGGGCTAAGCGTATTTCATTAAAACATTTAAACATACGAATGAGCGCTTGTCAACATTAAATAAACCATAAAAATCACCCCGGGCCAGCTTTCGTTTTAATATATAATAGATATGTTATACTAAATGAGTATCTAATTTTACATTAACCAAATTATGCCTGATTTAAGTATATTACTTAATCTATTAACCCAATTTTCTTGGCTAGGTAACTGGCTGTTTTTATTTTTAGCCTTTATTGAATCCGCCCCTTTCGTCGGAATGTTCATTCCTGGAGCAACTTTGATTTCTATAGGCGGTTTCTTAGCGGCTCAGGGTTATTTAAAAACCTGGGACTTAATAATATTTGCGACTGTGGGTGCAATTCTAGGAGATTTTTTTAGTTATTCTTTGGGTCGCTTCGGCGGCGACTGGATTAAAAGCCATAAAATTATCAACCAAAGATTACTTTATCATGGTGAAATTTTTTTTCAACATCACGGAAATAAAAGTGTTTTTCTAGGACGATTTTTTGGACCGATTAGAGCCGTGATTCCTTTTATAGCCGGCCTCTCAAAAATGAAACAAAGACCATTTATTTTTTGGAATATTTTAAGCGCAATCGGCTGGGCGATTTTAAATGTTTCTCTGGGATATTTTTCCGGAACAATTTTTGCCATTATCTTTAACAAATGGTCGGGTCGCGTCAGTCTAGCAATTATCATTATTTTAGCGATTATATCTATCTATTGGATAACTAAAAATAAAGGGAAGTCAATTATTACTTACTTCCGCTTAAGCAGTTTAAACTTCAACAATAAACTACATAGCTATCTTTGGTTTAATAAACTGAATAGAAAATATCCACTTATCAACGAATTTTTTACCGAAACTAAATATGTCTCCGAAAAATTATTTGGCGGCATAATAATCTTTATCTTTTTGACGAGTGTTTATATTTTAATAGAAATTTTAAACCTTATTTAAATATCTATTTAAATACTCCAGAATTAATAATAGCATTGGTTACTATCTGCTTCCCTGTCGGCGAATAATGAGTATCGCCGGCATAAAACAAAATATCGGTCGGATTTTTAATATGGTAATCATTAAAGGCCTGATAAATATCAACATACTTCACCCCTCTTTCGTCAAGCGCCTGCTGTAAAATCGGAATAAAATTATCATAAGGCTTACCACCGACAACTAAATCTCCATAAATAGAAAACTTGTTAGGGATAATTAGATAAACAAAAATTAAATTATATTTTTCTTTAATTAATTTAGCTTCTTGGGAAATATTATCAGCTAACTCATTAATAGAGTTTAATTTAGATTTATCCTGATTGAAATTAATCTCCGAATCAAAAAATAATAATTTTGGATTTTCTAAATAAAGCGGCGTTTTACTGTTTATATCCCCGAGCCAATTAAAAGCCTGATTTTTAAACCAAACATTAATCGGCTTAAACAAAAAGTTATTTTTTAT
>CAIOGK010000043.1 GCA_903857815.1 Candidatus Falkowiibacteriota bacterium | reverse complement strand
CAACTAGCTTCTTGAAATTGTTGTTATTTTGTTTTTATGTTAAAATAAGAGTGAAAAAATGATTTATGTTTAGACATAATTTTTTAACTTATACTGGAAAAATAGTTTTGCAAACCGCAGGTGAAATTATTTATTTTCCATTCTGGTGGTACAGTGTTGGCTTTATTGAGACTTTAAAAAAAGAGCTCAATTTTTTGCGTAATCAAGAAAAATCTTTAGGTTTTAGTATCTGGGTAAAAAATATTTTTGTTCCCATGTACGGTCAATATGATATCGCCGGTAGAATAATCAGTTTCGTTATTCGTGTTTTACAGATTATTTTTAGAGGAATACTTTTAATATTTTGGTTATTAGTTTTGATCGCCGGAGCAGTCGCTTGGCTGGTTTTGCCTTTATTTTTAGTGATTGCTTTATTTTTTCAGATTAGCTCATAATATGGAAAAGAAGTTAGATGAACAAATTGAATTCGTCCCTGATAGTGGCGGGAAGGGGCAGGGGGCCTGGTTTTTGGGCAGATTTTTATATTGGAACAAAACTATTAAAAGATCTTTAATTGCTCTAGAACGGACTAGTCGTCAAATAAATCGTGTTTTAGGTTTTTTTGCTTGGTTAATAATTTTTGCCGGTTGGGCGATGTTGGCTTTATGGGTATTTTTAAATCGGGTTGAATTACAAGCGGAACCGCTTAATATTCTTTTTGCCTGGACTAAGCCAGATATTTTAATTGTTTTTTTCTTACTTTCTTTATGGTTTGATCTTTTTTTAATTTATAAAAATAGAGCGGCCGCCGCGGCTGCTAAAAAAATAAATTATAAAATTTTTAAAGCAGAGAAAAAATTTCGAAATGATTCCGTTCGAAGATATAATGTCGCTCGTGCTTTTTCTGAAGAAACATTTAGAGTCCTGGAGGATGCGTTTTTGTTGGCCGGTAGATTGGATTGTAAGCAAGTATCGATTATTCATTTTTTTCGAGCAGCTTTAAAAACCAAAGAAATACAGAGTCTTTTTATTCGTCTTAATGTTGATGCTAAAAGAATGATTGAAATGGTTGATAGACAGTTAGTAAAATCAGCTAATAAAAATGAGGAAATCGCTGAAGAGATATCTACAGAATTGCAAGAAGTTTTAGTTTCCGCTTTTACTGATGCTTTTAAGTTAAATCAGAAGAGTGTCGATATTTTGAATATTATTATCTTTTGTTATGGTCGTGATAAAAATTTAGCAGAAATAATGTATGAACTAGAGCTTGATGAAGATAAGATGATTAACGCGGTTGAATGGTTTAGAGTAAATAAAAAATTGCTGGAGCGTTATCATGAGTATAGAAAATCAGCTTTGTTTAAGCCGAATTCAGGAATGAATCGTTCGTATACGGCGATTGCAACTCCTTCATTAGATCATTTTTCTCGCGACTTAACCTTAAAGGCTAAATTTGGTGAGCTTGATTTATGTGTGGGGCGTAACAAGGAAATTAATTCAATTTTTGAAGCATTGACTGGAGGACATAATGGAGTTTTGCTTGTTTCCCAAACTGGGGTTGGAAAGACTACTATCATTGGCGGTTTAGCGCAAATGATGGTTGAAGAAAATGTTCCTGATTTTTTGAAAGATAAAAGACTGGTTGAATTAGAGGTCTCAAAATTAATTAGCGGCGCCGATGCTTCGGTAGCCGAAGAAAGGCTTTTGGGCTGTATTAATGAAGCGCGTCGTTCCGGTAATATAATTTTATATATTGATAATATTGAAAATTTAATTGGTATTAGCGCCGGGAGCAAAGAGAGTTTAGATTTATCTGATGTTTTAGCCGAATCCTTAAATCGAAAAGGAATTTTTTGTTTAGCTTCCGCTTCTTCTGATAATTATTCTCGTTATATTGAAAATAAATCTTTGGGCGAGGCGATGACAACGATTGGCATAAAGGAGCCGGACGTTAACGCTGCTATTCAAATATTAGAAAGTCGAGTAGGATTTTTAGAATCAAAATATGATGTTTATATAGTTTATAGCGCTATTGAGCAAGCTGTAAAAATGTCGATGCGATATTTGCATGATAAATTTTTACCACTCAAGGCAATTGATCTTTTGGAGAAGGCGGTTATGATATCCGCAGCGGCGAGTAAAAACAATCCAGAAAGATCTTTTTGTTCTAAAGAAGATGTTGCTTTAGCGATTACGGAGTTAACGGGAATACCAGCTAATAAGGTTGGGGTTGATGAGGGTCAGAAATTGCTTAATTTAGAGCATGAAATTCATGAACGATTAGTTGGCCAAGAAGAAGCGGTTAAAGCAGTATCTGCGAGTTTGCGTCGAGCGCGAGCGGCGATGAAAGATAGTCATCGTCCGATTGCGTCTTTCTTGTTTTTGGGCCCGACCGGTGTTGGTAAGACAGAATTAGCAAAAGCAGTTTCACAAATTTATTTTGGAAGTGAAGATTATTTGATTCGTTTGGATATGAGCGAATATCAACATCAGGATAGTATTCGCAAAATGATTGGCGATGTTGATGGAACCCTTGGTTATTTAACGGAAGCGGTTAGAAAAAAACCATTTTCCTTAGTTTTATTAGATGAAATAGAAAAAGCTAATCCTGATATTTTAAATCTTTTTCTTCAACTTTTAGATGATGGGCGTTTAACTGACGGTCAGGGAAGAACAATCAGCTTTACGGAATCTATTATTATCGCGACTTCCAATATTGGTGCAATATTTATTCAGGATCAAATTAAAGCAAAAACAAGCTTAAATATTATTAAACAGGAATTAATAGATAATCAACTTCGTGAACATATGCGTCCGGAGCTGATTAATCGTTTTGATGGTATTATTGTTTTTAGGCCCTTGGATGAAGAAAACATTTTTACAATTACTACTTTAATGTTAAAGAAGATTAAGAAGATGTTGTCGGAAAAGGGAATCGGCTTAAAGGCTGATAGGGATGGTGTGATGATTTTAGCTAAAGCGGGTTATGACCCTAAATTTGGTGCTCGACCTTTGCGTAGATTATTGCAGGATAGAGTTGAAGATATTATTGCTAATAAAATTTTAGCGGGCAAATTAAAGCGTCGCGATCAGGTTATTATTAATAATAAAGCCGAGATATCAGTCGAGGAAGCCGAAGAACTTTAAATAAAAAAACGCGCTAGATGTCTAACGCGCTTTCAGGGTGGGGCCATTCGGAGGTTAGGCCATAACCCTTCTTTTTTCTAAGGCAGATTTTGCCTTTCTTAGCTCTCTTTCCCAAATGATTATCTTTTCATTATTGGGTGGAGATTTTAATTCTTCGCTTTTGATTTTTTTGTCTAAAGCCGAAATGTTAGTCATAATACAGAGAATGGAATTAGTTTTTCCGCCAAAATCTGAATTCATAAGTTGTTTCCTCCTTTTCGATTAATTATTTAAAAGATCTATTTGTATTTAGACAAAATATCACTTTATTTCTTAGCAGTCAATCACCTATATTAATTAATTTATGTCTTATATTTTCCCATTTTTAGCCAGTTTTTTATTATCTATTATTTTAACTTTGGGCGTAAAAAAAATCGCTCTTTATTTTAATATTGTTGATCGGCCAGGAGATAGAAAAATTCATAACACTTCGATCCCACTTTTGGGAGGCGTAGCGGTTTTTCTTTCATTCTTTGCGGTTTTATTTATTTTTTCTGATAGATTTTTAGCTAGTAATTTAGAGTGGAGACATCTATTAGGATTCTTTTTTGGCGCCTTAGCAATTATCATCGGCGGTATTTTGGACGATAAATATAATTTGTCTCCCAGTAAACAACTAATTTTTCCGGTGTTAGCAATTATAGCGGTTATCATTGGGGGAGTAGAGATAGATAAGATTACTAATCCTTTGGGCGGCTTCATTTATTTAAAAGATTGGTTTTTAGTCGGTCCGATATTAATTGCTCTTTGGTTATTGGGGATGATGTATACTACTAAATTACTAGATGGGGTTGATGGTTTAGTCAGTGGTGTCGGAACGATTGGCGCTTTGGTAATATTTTTATTTACCTTAACTACTAAGTATTATCAGCCGGATATTGCTCTTGGCGCTTTAATTCTCGCTGGGGCAGCTCTAGGATTTTTAATTTTTAATTTTTATCCCGCAAAAATATTTTTAGGAGAAGGCGGATCTTTATTTTTCGGTTTTGCGCTTGGGGTGTTAGCTATTATTTCTGGAGGTAAAATTGCAATTGCTCTATTAATTATGGGAATTCCGATTTTAGATGTTGCCTGGACAATTATTAGACGTTTGGTCCAAGGTAAGAATCCTTTTAAATTTTCTGATAATAAACATTTACATCATCGTTTGCTTAGTCTTGGCTTTAGCCAGTCTAAAACGGTGTTAGTTTTTTATTTTTTATCTTTAACGTTTGGTCTTAGCGGTTTATTTTTACAGAGCCGGGGGAAAATTCTTGTTTTAGTAATATTATTATTTTTGATGTTAGCGATTGTGATTGTTTTTAGATTATTAGATAAACAACAAAATAATAAGAAACCATCCCTACTGCTGCATATTTGTTGCGCGCCCTGTGGAACATATGTTAGCCGTGATTTGCTTTTACCAAAATATCGCTTAACTTGGTTTTTTTATAATCCTAATTTAGTTTCACAAGCAGAATATGATAAGCGTTTAGAGGCGGTAACTTTGATGGCGGAAAAGTTTAGCATCCCTTTAATTGTTATCCCTTATGAAAATCAGGCTTGGTGTCGAAAAATAAAAGGCCGAGAAGCTGACCCCGAAAGAGGTGTTCGTTGTCAAATTTGTTATTTAGACCGTTTACGAGAAACGGCAAAAACTGCTAAAGAAAAAGGTTTTGAATTTTTTGGGACGACGCTACTTACTAGTCCTTATAAAGATAAAGAATCAATTATCAAAATGTCTAAGGATTTATCTTCTAGCTTTGGTGTTAAATTTTTAGCAGAAGATTTTCAGGCGAGTGATGGCTATAGAAAATCTCAGGCATTAGCTAAAGAATTGGGGATATATCGTCAGAAATTCTGTGGTTGCAAATATTCAATTCGGGATTAATTTTATTTTAATGTTTAAAAAGACGCTTACATTTTTTGGTTTATTTATTTTTGCTGGTTTTATTTTATTTTTACCAAGTTTAGCTTTTGCGGAAACAACCTCGACGGTTGTAGTTGCCGAATTAGATTCGGATAGTGATGGATTTAATGATACTTGGGAAATTAAAAACGGCTATTCTCCTTTTAACCCAGAGCCGATTAAAATTGAAAAAAGTGATATTGATAAAGATGGTTTAAGCGATTATTTTGAAATTAAATTTAGAACCGATCCTTTTAATGCCGATACTGATCAGGATGGCCACTCTGATTTTAAAGAAATAGACAATGGGTTTAATCCTTTATCAAACACTACTACTAAACTTTCGCAAAAAATAGAAATAAAGTTGAGCAGTCAAAAATTAGTTTATTATGTTGATGGCCAAAAGTGGCGTGAGTTTACTGTTTCTACTGGTAAGGCGAGCATGCCTACGCCAACTGGAGATTTTAAGGTTACTAACAAAAACAAAAAAGCTTGGTCTAAGAGCTATGGCCTCTGGATGCCATTTTGGTTGGGCTTAGATAGGGGGCGAATTGGCATTCATGAATTACCAGTTTGGCCCAGCGGTTATCGAGAAGGTGAGAATCATCTTGGTAAACCAGTTTCGCATGGTTGCATTCGTTTAGGCGTCGGCTCTGCTCAGTATTTGTTTGACCGAACGAGTGTTGGCGCTCAAGTATCGATTATTAAATGAAAATTAAAAAAACGTGAAAACAAGTTATAAATATGTTATAATTTTAGTAAATAGTTAAATTATATTAATATGTTTAAAAAATTATTTAAATT
>CAIOGK010000042.1 GCA_903857815.1 Candidatus Falkowiibacteriota bacterium | reverse complement strand
TGATTTATCGATTGATAATAATCAGACAACATTTTATTATGATAGAGCAACAACTGCTTTTACTTTTACGCCTTTGTATACGATAACGGATGGTGGCAGTAGTGCTGTCGAAATTTTGGAACCCGATGAAATGATATTTACTGAAGGAAACCTTTTATATAAAGGTAAAAAAATTGCTTTACCGACTGATTTAAAAAAAGCGGAGATTCTAAATGTTTCTTCATATAAATTAGCTAACGATTTATTAGTTGGGTTTGTATTTAATTTGGATAAAAAAGAAAGTGGTCGTGCCTATCGTTTTAATGGTCGAACCTTTACGAATTTAGATGTTAAAAATTCTATTCCGTTAGATTCGCGCGATGGTTTTCCGGGAGCAAGTTTTGGGTTTGGTGGGGATGATAATAATTTTTTAGTATTGTATGGTGGCTATGATCTTTTGGGGTATCAAGTAGTAAATGGTAAGTTAATTGATTTAAGACAATTTTTTGGCTTGAGATTATCGGATGGCGGGTTTGCTCCTCTAATTATTCAACAAAAACGGGCCAATGAAACCCTCTGGTATATCTGCTCAAAATCAGACGGAGAGCCTAGATTTATTAAATTTTGGCAAAATAGTTCTAACAGTATTAAGGGCGCATTATCGTTTACTAATATATTATTTGGCGAAAAAGGATTAGTTACATCGGCTTGGTGTAAGACTGGAAAAACGCCCGGAGAAATAGAAATTAATGTTCAACAAGGAGGATTTTATAGTAAAAAAATTTTTACAGATAATGGCTTTGAACAAAATAAAGATTATGTTTTAGTAACTACTAATTTATTCAAAGACGCGGGAGAAATTTTAAAAGCAAATTTTAATAGTTTGCTTGCTTGTGATGATAAAGTTTGTGGCGCTGGAGTATTAAATAATTCTTTAAATTTTTCTGTATCTGGGGAAGGGGATAAATTTAAAGAAAATTCCCTTGGTCAAGATTTTATTTTTCCGGATTTTTCTAAAGGATTATATTGGAAAATTACGGCTGACAACAAAAATAATGGAATCGATTATTCTCCCTGGATAGATGGTCTTACTTCTATCAGCTATAGTTGGAAATAATAGTAATAAAGGGTTAAAAAATATTGTCTAAAAAATAAATAAATGTTATAATTTAGATAATCTGAAGGTAGTAAGAATATCCGTTTGTTTAAGCTTTTTGCTTATGGATAGAACAAGAATTGTTAAAATTTTTCTGAAGGGGTTTTTTGTATCCCTGATTTTTTGTTTTCCATTAATCTCAGAAGCGAAGGATATTAATATTGGTGTTCCTGGAGATAGTGTAAAAATTCTAGGAACCAACTTATGCCTTGGTGCTGATTGCCGCAGTTCTTGGGCCTCTGTTACGGGCGCTTGGAGTACTAATGGAACTAATGTTTATTATAGTGGTGGTAACGTTGGAATTGGAACGAGTGCCCCAGCTGCAGGATTTGATAATAATAGAACAGAAGGTTTCCGGACTTTAGGTTCAGTTTTGTTTGGTGGTGCACTTTATATTAGCGGCGGTAATCGCTTATTAATGGTTGATAATTCTGGAAATGTTATTGCAACAAATACTGCTATAGCAGTTGGCTTACCTTCCTCCTCGGTCGCTGGCCAAACTATGCGCTCTAATGGGACTAGCTGGTTAGCTGATTCTAATTTGTATAACAATGGAACAAATGTTGGAATTGGAACGACGGACCCACAATATAAATTAACTCTAGGCAGTGGGGACATACTTCTTAAAGGCTTAGTTTCCAAAATTGTTGTCGGAGACTACGGAACGTCGGGTAACGTTGTTTTCGGATCTAGTGGTCTAGGGTCACCGCCCAACGGCTCTCAAGATTATGCTTTTTATAGTTCATTTAATGCTTATAGGAATTCTGATGGTTTATGGTATAACTTACGCACCAATAACGCTTCAGTTAAAGGGGTAAGCTTTAATGGGGGATATGCAGATGGCTTTAAATGGCTTTACCAAAGTAATTCGGCAAGTACTACTCCTATTACGTGGAGTGAATTAATGCGATTAACCACTGCAGGCAATGTCGGGATCGGAACAACTACCCCAACCCAAAAACTACACGTTGCTGGAGCGGCTCAACTCGACTCTGTTTCTTTTGGTGTTTCTCCAGGCACTGGCCAAACTTTAGCCCTTGCTACTGTTGGGTATGTTAATGCCTCACTTATTAACGGTACTGGACCATGGGCGAGAACTGCTCCTTATGTTTATCCAAGTACTTTGACTGATAATGTCGGGATTGGAACAACTAATCCCCAGGGTAAATTACAAGTTGGTTTAAATAGTACATCTGGGACCGGAACTATGTCTGGAGTTGCTAGAATTTTTGGTTCAGTGTCTTCAAATAGCGTTGAAACTGAAGAGATTTTAAATTTAGTTAGGCCTTTTAACTCGGGCGTATCTTTTGGTAAATTTGCCGCTTTTAAATTAGGGGGATATTCTGGGGCATCAACAAGAAAAGCTAGACTCGATATTGCTCTTTCTGAGACTGGTGATATCGCCGATGTGACCGTGATGTCTTTACAGGGCTCTGGTAATGTTGGAATTGGAACGACGGCTCCAACATCAGTTGCTCAGATACAACGCTTTGAAACTGTGAATAGAACTACATATAACGATATTTTAACAATCACCGCTCTGGCCAATACTAATCCATATAACGGGCATGGTGGTGGCATCTTA
>CAIOGK010000041.1 GCA_903857815.1 Candidatus Falkowiibacteriota bacterium | reverse complement strand
CCGCGTAAATACTATAAGCTCCGGCAGACGGCGGCTTTAACCAATCAGATTCAATTTGGTTGCTATTAATAGTATTTAGGTTATTTAATAAAACAGTTTTTTGAGTTGACTCCTCTCTATAAAATATTAATATTCTAGAAACATCACTATAACCAGAAATAGAAATATTTATTTTTAAGGGAAAATCTATTGTGCTAGCAGCCCAGCCATTTGTTGGAGAAGTGATTAATATTGAGTAATCTTGTTTAGTTTGGTTATTATTACTCAGTTTTAGATTAAAATTTAAACTACCCTCTGTGCAATTCTCTACATCGTCGCAAGCCTTAACTGTTAATGAGTGATAACCATTTGCTAGTGTTGGCAAGTCTTCCTTTAGATAGGGATTGCTGCCAGGGATGGTTTTCCATAAATTTCCATTTATATAATAATCTAGACGAGCCGTCCCCCTTAAAGCAAAGGTTGTAACATCAACCGCTAAGCTTTTTTCTGTAATTTCTGAGCCATCTTTGGGATAGTTTATTGTAATTTGTGGTTTATTTTCAAGTTTATGTAATTCAGCATAATCTTTTAATAGTAAAGAAGAGCTCGCGTTTTTCTCTGCCCATTTTATAACAGCATTTTCCCAGGCCTGGAATTGTGGATCTTTATTAGGGTTTTCTGGTTTAGGACCGAGAGGAGCATCTTTATCTAAATAGAAAAGAATAGAATGAGCTTCGGGAACTGATATTTCGGAAATTAATTCCGATGGCGTTAAACTAGTAATTGGTTGTCCGGTAGTGTTATCAATTTTTATTAATTGAGATGGTATCTGGCCATCTAAAATTGCTTTACCGGTTTTGTAATCATCAGGAGCTTTAAAACTCTCAACTGGGGTGTTACCTAAAACCTTAGACATAAAAGCATTCCAAATTGGAGCGGCTAATACACTTCCATCTGCAGAACCTTTCATTTTATCGTTATTACTATTTCCTACCCAAACCCCAGTTACTATTGATGGCGTATAACCGATAGTCCAGGCATCATGATAATCATTTGTGGTGCCTGTTTTAGCAGCGACTGGTCTTCCACTTAAAGTAAGACTATTTTTTTCTCCGAAAATATAAGCTCGTGCAGAATTATCTGATAAAATACTATTAATCATTCTAGCAATTTTAGAATCAAAAACCTGTCTTTCCTCTGGTTTATATTCTTCAATAATTTTTCCATTTTTATCTTCAACTTTTAAAATACTAGTTAATGGACTCATTTTTCCATCACGAGCGAAAGCACTATAAGCATTTACATGTTCTAGTAATTTTACCTCTGCTCCGCCCAAAACTAAAGCTAATCCGAAGCGCTCTCTTGGTTGTAGTGTTGTATAACCCATTGTTTCAGCTAGATTAATTACATTATTTACTCCAGCTAGATATAGTGCCTTCACAGCTGGAATATTTAATGAGCCAGCTAAAGCCTTTCTAATACTTACTGGACCATTTTGGCTTAGGTTATAATTTTTTGGCTCATAAGGATTTGATGGATCGCTTGAGAAATTAGTATTTACATCATAAAGAATGGTGTCCGGCGTATATCCTTTTATAAATAAAGCGGCATAAGCGATTGGTTTCATCGATGAACCTGGTTGTCTTAAACGAGTGGCGACGTTAACCTGACCATCTATTTTATCGTCGAAATAATCTCTAGAACCAACCATTGCTAAAATTTGACCAGTTTTAGGGTCGATTGAAACCAGGGCGGCATTATTAGCGTTAAATTTTTCTTGATATTTTTCAGTTTTTTCCTTAATAACTTCTTCAGCAACCTTTTGTTTATATAAATCCAATGTTGTATATATTTTTAAACCTTCCTGTTCAATCATTTTTTCTCCATATTTTTCCGCTAAAATATCTTTAATATACATAACAAAGTGAGGGGCAGTAATATTAGTTTCTGGATCGACAAATTTTATTTCTTCTTGTTTAGCGATAGTTTCCTCTTCTTCTGAAATATAGTCTTGTTCACGCATTAATTTTAAAACATAATCTTTTCTTCCTAATAGTAAATCCTTATTAGGTCCGTATGGTGAGTATCTACTAGGAGCCTGTGTGATGGCCGCTAAGAGTGCGGCTTCAGCTAAGCTGATATCTTTTGCATGTTTGTTAAAATATTTTTCGCTAGCGGCTTCTATGCCGTAAGCGTTAGACCCGTAAGGAATTTCATTTAGATACATTTGCAAGATCTCATCTTTAGAAAATTTTTGTTCTAAGCGATAAGATAAAACAAGCTCTTTAATTTTTCGAGTTATTTTTTTCTCTGGCGTAAGAATAGCATTTTTGATAAATTGTTGAGTTAAAGTAGAGCCACCAGCAGTTTGGCCATATAAAACATTAGTTATTGCCGTTCTAAACATTGCCCAAACACTAAAACCGCCGTGATTATAAAAATTCTTATCCTCAATAGCAATCGGGGCTTTTTTTACATATTCTGGCAAATCTTTTAAAGAAACTAAAGTTCTTTTTTGGTCACCATGAATTTCATAAAGAATATTTTCTCCAGTACGGTCATATATTTTAGTACTTTGAGCAACTTCACGTTCTATTAATTGATTTGGATTTGGTAAGTTACGGGAAATCCAGGCGACATATATAGTGGTGATAATAATTATTATTGCCCCTAAACTAAGAACACTTAAAATAAAGCGCTTTTTAAAAGAATATTTATACTTTTTGTTTTTACCAGATTTGGGGCGGGAAGAATTATTTACAATCTGGTCTTTCCAACCATCTGAACGGTTATTTTTTAATTGGGGAATTGGCATATATGTTTATTTTATATTGTTATATCAATATTATCCTTTTTATAGTATGATTTTGTCAAATTTTGTTTTATAATATATTTATTATGATAAATAT
>CAIOGK010000040.1 GCA_903857815.1 Candidatus Falkowiibacteriota bacterium | reverse complement strand
TTAGTTCGGCTGGTTTCCTTTAAGGGAAAGAAACCCCGTGAAAAACGGGGGCCGTACAACAAAAACATGGCAACAGATAAATTTGAACGTAGTAAGCCCCATGTTAACGTCGGTACTATCGGCCACGTTGATCATGGAAAAACAACTTTAACCGCCGCGATGTTGGCCGTTTTCGCCGCTAAAGGTTTGAAAGCGTCTCATAAAGGGGTTGGTGAAATTGATGCTGCTCCTGAAGAAAAAGTAAGAGGTATTACCATTGCTACTGCTCACGTAGAATATGAATCAGAAAAGCGTCACTACGCACACGTTGATTGTCCAGGACATGCTGATTATGTTAAAAACATGATTACTGGTGCTGCTCAAATGGACGGTGCAATTTTAGTAGTTTCTGCAACTGATGGACCTATGCCTCAAACAAGAGAGCATATCTTATTAGCTCGTCAAGTTGGCGTACCTTATATTATCGTTTTCTTAAACAAATGCGATATGGTTGAGGATGCTGAACTTATCGATTTAGTTGAAGAAGAAATCCGTGATTTATTAAAGAAATATGAATTCCCAGGTGATACTACTCCTATTATCAGAGGTAGTGCTTTAAAGGCTTTAGAGAACCCAACCGGTCCTGATGCCGAACCTTTAATGGAATTAATGAAACAGTTAGACGAATTTATTCCAGAACCAGTTAGAGATACTGATCATCCTTTCTTAATGCCTATTGAAGATATCTTCTCAATCGAAGGTCGTGGTACTGTTGTTACCGGACGTATCGAAAGAGGTATTATCAAAGTTGGTGAAGAAGTTGAAATTGTTGGTTTAATGGATACTAAAAAAACTACTGTTACTGGAGTTGAGATGTTTAATAAACAACTTGATGAAGGTAGAGCAGGGGACAATGCAGGTTTATTACTTCGTGGTACTAAAAAGAATGAAGTTGAAAGAGGTCAAGTTCTTTGTAAAGCAGGAACTATTACTCCTCACACTGAATTTAGTGCTGAAGTTTACGTTTTATCTAAAGAAGAAGGTGGACGCCATAAGCCATTCTTTAATGGTTATAAGCCACAATTCTATTTCAAGACTACCGATGTAACTGGTGATATTGCATTACCAGCGGGGACTGAAATGGTTATGCCTGGTGATACTGTTAATTTGAATATCAAATTAATTTCACCTATCGCTTTAGAAGAAAAACAAAGATTCACAATTCGTGAAGGCGGTCGTACTGTTGGTGCGGGTGTTGTAACTAAAATCTTAAAGTAATTGCTTAGGTTTGCTCTTTCCGCCAATTGGCGGGAAGGGCGAGCCAGTAGCGATCATTTTAAAAAAAATTAAATTATGTCCGAACACAAAAAAGACGAAAAAGAATTTAAACAGAGGATCAGAATCAAGATTAAGGCATTTGACCATAAAATCATTGATCAATCCACCAAGACCATCATCGAGACGATCGAGCGTTCTGATGCTCAATTTTTTGGGCCGATTCCTTTGCCGATTGAAAAGAGAAAATATACCGTTAACCGGTCTACTTTCGTGCACAAAGATGCTAGGGATCAGTACGAAATGCGTATCCATAAGCGTATGATTGATATTATCGATCCAAGCGCTAAAACGATTGAAGATTTGACTAATTTAAATCTTCCTGCCGGGGTTGACGTGGAAATAAAAATGTAGTAACATAAACAAGTAATAATAATCTTTGCTTTTAGCGGTCTGGATAACTCTTTTTTAAGAAAGTATCTTGGCTAACATCAGCAAAATTTGGAGGTAAATCAGCAGACAATTCAAAATTGGTATATAAAACAATCGTTTTATTTTTCATTTTTTGTTTTTAGAGCTGGTTTATTAAACCAGTTTTTTTGTGTATTATTGAAGAAGAATTATATGAAATTTATCAGTGGAAAAAAAATGAGCATGACTCAGATGTGGGTTGGCGATAAGGTTCTTGCCGTTACTCCTGTTCAAGCTGGTCCTTGCCAAGTGACCCATGTTAAAACTAAAGCAACTGATGGTTACGAAGCTTTACAATTAGCATTTGGTGAAAGAAAAAAGAAAAATATTAACAAACCACAAGTTGGCCATTTTAAAGGAATGGAAGTAATGCCTAAACATGTTAGAGAATTCAGAACTACTGAGGCGGCTAATTTTAAGGTTGGTGATATAATCAATGTTGAAACTTTTGAGGTTGGAGATAAAATTAATGTTACCGGAACTTCTAAAGGTAAGGGTTTTCAAGGCGTTGTAAAACGTCATCACTTCAGTGGTTTCAGAAAAACCCATGGTAACAAAGATCAAGAAAGAATGCCTGGTTCAATCGGTCCTAAGGGTCCAGCCCATGTTTTTAAAGGTACTAGAATGGGTGGACGTATGGGTGGCGAAAAAGTTACTACTGCAAATTTAGAAATTGTTAAAATTGATGTTGAAAATAATGTGATTCTTATTAAGGGGGCGATCCCGGGTGCGATTAATGGTTTAGTATTAATAAATGCCGCCGGTGAATTAAAAGTAAATATCAAGCCAGCTGTAGTAGAACCGGTAGTTGAAGAAGTTAAAGAAGAAACAAAGATTGAGGAAGCTCCAGTTGAAGTAAAGGAACAGGTAATAGAAAAAGTAGAAGAGGTTAAAGCTGAAGAAGCTAAAACTGAAGAAACTGTTTCATAATTAGTAATTAGTAAATTGAGATCATATGTCATTAAAGATAAAAGTCTACAATCAGTCCGCGGAACCAATTAAAGATTTAGAATTAAATGCTAAGATTTTTGCGGTTGAACCTAACAATGAATTACTTCATCAAGCGATGGTTGCTCAGATGGCTAATTGCCGTCAGGTTTTAGCTCATACTAAAGATAGAAGTGAAGTTTCTGGTGGTGGTAAAAAACCTTGGAAACAAAAAGGAACTGGTCGTGCTCGCGCTGGTTCTAGCCGAAGTCCGATTTGGATTGGTGGTGGTGTAACTTTTGGTCCTACAAAAGATCGTAATTTTAAACAAAAAATAAATCAAAAGATGAAACAGAAAGCTATTTTTATGGCTTTATCAGACCGTGTTAAGAGCAATTCTTTGGCGGTGATTGATACTTTAGAATTAGCTGATTTTAAAACAAAGAAATTTAATGAAATTTTAACTACTTTTGAAAAGAAAGTTTTAAATAATGAACGTCGCAATATATTAGTTGTTAATGATTCAAAGGATGAAAAGGTAAAATATTCTGGTCGTAACTTAGTTGGCGTTAAGATGATTAATCTAGAAAATATTAATTTGGTTGATTTATTAAATCATAAAAATCTATTATTGACGGAAAAAGCAGTTGAAGCTTTTACCAAACTTTATAATAAATAAAAATATGGCATTATTCGGATCTAAAACAACTAAGACTGAAGATAAGCAAACAGCTACTAATGTTAAAAAGACATCAGCTCCTAAAAAAGTTGAAGTTACTCCAGCAGCCGCTAGCATGAAAGATTTATATGCTGAAACTCCAAAAACAGCTACTAAAACTAAAACCTCAGTTATAAAATATTCAGCTTCTAGTCATTTCTTAGTTAAACCTTTGATTACTGAAAAGGCAACTCATTTAGCTTCTGAAAATAAATATGTTTTTGTTGTTTCAATTAAAGCAAATAAAATAGAAGTCGCTAAAGCTATTCAAGCTGTTTATGGAGTGAAGCCGACTGATGTAAATATTGTTAACATGAAAGGGAAGCGGGTTGCTCGCGGTAAAGTTCGTGGTCAGAGAAAAGATTGGAAAAAGGCTGTTGTTACTTTAGCTAAGGGTGAGACGATTAAAATTTACGAAGGCGTTTAATTATACCTCGCATTTATAAATGATTTTTTTGAATTAATATGGGAATTAAAAAAGTAAAAGCAAATACTCCTGGACGCCGTGAAGCGACTTTTGATGATTTTAAAGATATAACTAAGTCTACCCCAGAGAAAAGATTAGTTGTTATCAAAAAGAAAAGAGGTGGTCGTAATTCAACCGGTAAAATTACTGTTAGACATCGTGGTGGTGGCGCTAAACGTTATGTTCGTTTGGTTGATTTCAAGCGCGATAAGTTTAATGTTGAAGCAACGGTAGCAGCGATTGAATATGACCCAAATAGAGGTGCCAGACTTGCACTTTTGCATTATGCCGATGGTGAAAAAAGATATATTATCGCTCCGATTAATGTTGGCGTTGGCGATAAATTAATGAGTTCTAAAGAATTAATTGAAATAAAAAATGGTAATGCTTTAACATTGCAATTTATTCCAGCTGGCATGCCGGTTAGCTCAGTTGAGCTTGAACCAGGGAAAGGCGCTCAGATTGCTCGTGGAGCTGGTAACGTTGTTTATGTCATGGGTGTTGAAGGAAAATACGCACAAATTAAAATGCCATCAGGTGAAATCAGATTAGTGAAGAAAGAATGTCTTTGTACTGTTGGTCAAGCTAGTAATCCAGATAAACGTCATATTTCTTTAGGAAAGGCTGGACGTAGCCGTCATCTTGGTATTAGACCGACTGTTCGTGGTACTGCTATGAATCCAGTTGATCATCCTCATGGTGGTGGTGAAGGTAAGCAGTCTATCGGTTTGAAACATCCTAAGACTATGTGGGGTAAACCAGCTTTGGGCGTTAAGACTAGAAAGAAGCGCCACAGTGATCGTTTAATTGTTAAGAGAAGAGCTAAGCGCAAATAAAGTAATTAATCTTAAATAATTATGTCCAGAAGTTTAAAAAAGGGCCCCTACGTTAATCTAAGACTTATCAATAAATTGAAGAATCTTAAAGCTGAAGATAAGACTATTATTAAAGTTTGGGATAGAGCCTGTACTATTACTCCAGAAATGGTCGGATTTACGCTCGGAGTTCATAACGGTAAAACACATATTCCTGTTTATATTGTAGAAAATATGGTCGGTCATCGTTTAGGAGAATTTTCTCAAACAAGAAAGTTCCCAGGTCACGGAGGAAAGATGGCTAAGACACAAGCGGCAGCTAAAAAATAATCGAAAATTTATATGGAAGTAAAAGCCAGTTTAAATCATTTGAGAATGTCAGCCCAGAAAGTTCGCCTGGTGATTGACGTTGTTCGTAAGATGCCAGTTGAGGCTGCTTTAGATCAGTTGAAATTTATCAATAAAAAAGCTTCAATCCCGGTAAGAAAACTTATTAAATCAGCGATTGCTAATGCTGTTAATACTTACGATTTAGATAAATCAAATTTATTAATTAAAGAAATTCGTGCTGATGAGGGTGTAACTCTTAAACGTTGGATGCCTAGAGCGCATGGTCGCGCTAGTGCTATCAGAAAAAGAGGCTGCCACGTTAATGTTACTTTAGCTGAAATTAAAGAAAGCGGTAAAAAGGAAAAGAAAGTTGTTAAGACTGAAGAACCGGTAAAATTAGAAAAATTAGTTAAAGAGGGTGAAAAGGCTGCCAAGGTCGCCGGAAAAATGGATAAAGATAAAACCAAGCAAGTAGCTGCTCCGGAGAAAGCAAAAATGTTTAGAAGAAAAGCCGGTTAATATATAATAAAAAGTAATAGTAATATATATGGGTAAAAAAGTTAATCCGAAAATTCTACGCATGGGGATAACCAAGACTTGGCCTTCTACTTGGTTTGAACAGGGCGAACAATACATCAAGAATATCAAACAAGATATCGTGATTCGTAAGTACATGATTAAAGAATTCAGAGAAGCTGGAGTCGATAAAGTTGAAATTGGTCGTGGAATAAATAAGATTGAAATTACTATCTTTACCGCTAAGCCAGGTATTATTATTGGTCGCGGTGGTAATGGAGCTGAAGATTTAAAAAAGAAATTGCATGATAAATTTTTGAAAAATTTTCGCATGCAAGAAATTAATTTAAATATTAAAGAAGTTAGTCGTCCAAATCTAAGCGCTCAAATTATTGTTCAAAGCATGATTTTAGATATTGAAAAAAGATTGCCTTTCAGAAAAGTGATGAAACAAACTATTGCTAAAATTGAAAGAGGAGGCGCTCTTGGTGCTAAAACAGTTATTTCCGGACGTTTAAATGGTGCAGAAATCGCTAGAACTGAGAAATTAGTTTGGGGTAAAGTTCCATTGCAAACTTTGAGAGCCGATATTGATTACGCTCGTGGCGTAGCTCATACTACTTATGGCGCTATTGGTATCAAGGTTTGGGTTTATAAGGGCGAAGTTTTTGAAAAAGAAAAATCTACCGCCGGAGAAGTGGTAGCGAACTAATAAATTTTTTCGAGTTTTGAGTATACAAAAATATGTTAATGCCAAAGAAAACTAAATGGAGAAAAGACCAGAAAAGACGTAGGGGCGGTAAAGCTACTCGTACTTTGAATATCAGTTTCGGAAGTTATGGTCTAAAAAGTTTAACTCCTTGTTGGGTAACTGCTCGTCAAATTGAAGCGGCTCGTCGAGTTATGACTAAATATGTTAAGAAAACTGGAAAAATTTGGATTAGAATCTTTCCTGATAAACCGGTTACTGCTCATGGCGGAGAAATTCCTATGGGTAAAGGTAAAGGCGCAGTTGATTACTACGTCGCTATCGTAAAACCCGGGAGGGTAATGTTTGAAATGGAAGGTATTGATAAGGAAACAGCTAAAAAGGCTATGGAATCAGCAGCTCATAAGTTGCCAATCAAATGCCAATTTATCAGCAAGGAATAAATAAACAGATATAAATAATATGGACAAAAAAGAATTAATGGCTAAGGACGCGGTTGAACTCAAGAATCTATTAGAAGTAAACCGGGAGAAATTACGTGACCTGCGTTTTAAGGATTCCAACAAACAATTAAAAAATATCAGGGAAATAAGAGTTATTAGACAACTCATTGCCCAGATTTTAACGATAACAAATAAGAAAAAATAATATGACCGCTAAAGCAGAAAACAAAACAACTAAACCGGAAGTTATTAGTCGGAAGTTCAGCGGCGTAGTTGTAAGCGACAAGAACGCTAAAACTATCTTAGTTAAGGTTGAAACTATTAAAGTTCATCCTAAATATAAAAAAAGATATACAGTTAGTCGTAAATATAAAGTTCACGATGAAACTAATAAGTATAAAATTGGTGACAAAGTTTCTTTCGTCGAATGTCGCCCATTAAGCCGTGATAAAAGATGGAGAGTTCTAGGTTAATCAAACGGCTTTAGTATAATAAATACAAGTAGAAAAATATGATACAAGTGCAAACTTATTTAAAAGTAGCCGATAACTCTGGAGCCAAAGAAGTGATGTGCATTAGAGTTTTAGGAGGAACAAGAAGACGTTATGCTCACGTTGGCGATATTATAATTGCCGCAGTTAAGAGTGCAACTCCTCACGCCGCTATTAAAAGAAGTGATGTTGTTAAGGCGGTTGTTGTAAGAACTGCGAAAGAAATTAGACGTCCCGATGGTTCTTATTTGCGCTTTGATGATAATGCTTGCGTTATCATTAACGATATAGTTAAGAAGGATCCAAAAGGTACTCGTATCTTTGGTCCGGTAGCGAGAGAAGTTAGACATTCTGGTTTCGTAAAAATCGCCTCTCTAGCTCCTGAAGTTTTATAAATTACAAAACACGGTTCGAGAAATATATGAATATCAAAAAGAACGACAAAGTAAAAATATTAAGTGGTAAGGATAAGGGTAAAACCGGAAAAGTCTTACAGTCTGTTCCTGATGAAGGAAAGGTTAGTATTGAAGGCTTAAACCTTTTAATCAAGCATTTGCGTCCGCAAAAGCAAGGTGAAAAAGGCCAAAGAATTGAATTCCCAGCTTTTATCCAAGTTTCTAATGTTGCCCTAGTTTGTCCAAAATGTGGTCGTCCAACTCGTGTTGCTTATAAAATAGTTAAAACTGAGGGTAAAAAAGACAAGAAATTTAGGGCTTGTAAAAAATGCCAGGAAATAATCGAGTAATAACAAAACTATGAGACTTAAAGAAAAATACCAAAAAGAAATAGTTGCTAAAATGAAGGAAAAATTTGGCTTTAAAAATGCCATGCTTGTTCCTCGTTTAACTAAGGTTGTTTTGAACGTCGGTTTCGGCGCTCATGCTAAAGAAAAAGAATATTTAGAAAGTGTTGTTAAAGGCTTAACTTTAATTAGTGGCCAAAAAGCAGTCTTTACTTTAGCTAAACAATCAGTTTCTGCTTTTAAAATCAGAGAAGGGATGACTATTGGTTCAAAAGTTACTTTAAGAGGTCCAAGAATGTATGATTTTATTGAAAAACTAGTGGGCATTACTTTTCCTCGTGTTCGTGATTTTCGTGGTATTGATAGTAAGGGGATTGATAATAAAGGTAATTTAACTATTGGCTTTAAAGAACATGTCGCATTTCCAGAAATTAAAGTTGAAGATATCGATAAAACTTTTGGCTTAGAAGTCTGTATGTCTACTACTGCCAAGAACAAGGAAGAGGGCTTAGAGCTTTTTACTCTCTTAGGCTTTCCCTTTAAGAAAGACAGCAAATAATTCAAATAAATATGGCAAGAACTGCATTAATTGTTAAAGCAAAAAGAAAACCAAAATTTTCCACTCGCACTATTCATCGTTGTTGGCGTTGTGGCCGCAACCATGGGTTTATGCGTGATTTTAAATTATGCCGTATCTGTTTCCGCGAATTAGCCGATAATGGCGATTTGCCGGGTATCAGGAAATCTAGCTGGTAATTTAGAAATTTAAGTTTAATCTAAAAATATGATGGATCCCATCGCAGACATGTTCACAAGAATCAGGAACGCTTCCGCTGTTAAAAAAACGGAACTGG
>CAIOGK010000039.1 GCA_903857815.1 Candidatus Falkowiibacteriota bacterium | reverse complement strand
TATTAAATAACCATTTTTATACACAAATTGTAATTCAAAGTTTTAAACAAATTAATCATTAACAATTTTTATATCTGTTAATTTATGCAGATAATAAATATTTTGGCGTACCTCTCTTCTGGTATAAATCATTTCAGCATTAATAATTTGCCCCATTTTTACTTTATTACTATATTTCTCTACATATTGAACAGTATTAACTAAAACCGAACAAGAGGACGATGATTTTTTGTCTCCATCTACACTGCTTATTATTTTTAATGGTATTAAATTCATATCACCAAAACAATTGTTTCCGGCGCAATTTTTAGGCAACATTTGAGAATCGCTTGGACTTCCTACTTCAGCGGTCACAATGCAACTATCTGGCATGGCTGGATTAAACTGTTGAAGCAAACTATCTAGACTACCGAAGGAAGATCCTATATTTTTTGAAGGAGTATTCAATTGATTAATAATATATAAACTACTAAAAACTACAACTAAAAAAACAAAGACAAAGATAATTTCTCGTGGTGATAATTTTTTCATAAATGAATAGCATTTATATTTATATAACAAAAATACCACGAAAGTGGTATTCTTGTCTATTTGCTCGCCTGGAGGGATAGTTTTCGGACGTGGGTGGCTAATAATAAGTAAGATTTATATAGCGATCTTAATATTTTTTTAAACTCTTTAACTGTTTGTTTCGCTCGAAATTATCTCAATATGAGGATCTTTCGATGGTTTATTGCGAAATATACACAAATAATTGGATTTCTTAGCTATTTCAATAACTTTATCCAAATAATTAACGCTATCATCCCTCTCAATATACATAATCATTCTAACTGGTGCCATATAATCTTTTATTTGCTTTTCTACCTCAGCATATTCCAAATTTCTATCACCATTAGGAGTTACCACGGCTATACCGGAAAGACTAAAAAGCTCAATGATTAATTCAAATTTACCGTCATTGTTGAATGTATTATCAACAATAAAAAATACATCTATACCTCTATTTTGAAAAGTATCCCAAAAAAACGGTAAAATTTTTGCATAGAATGACTTCGTGTAAACATCAGAAATCGTCATTTCTGCGGTTACTCTATAAATTTTGTCTATAACATAGATAGCTAGCGATTTCAGCTTTTCTTCATCTAATTTCACTTCCCTAAAATATTCCCAGGCATATTGCTTTAGGTATTTTGGTATTGTTTCCATGTCTTTCTTCTCCCTCATTTCGGAAATATATTCTTCCGCCTTATCAATAGCGTCTATAATACTAAGAGGCTCGTTTTTATGTTTATAAAAATATCCTTTTATTTCGTTTGATTTCATATTAATCTTTTTTAGTTAAACTATTTACTACTTTATTTATTAAACTTCCAGTTTTCTTACCTGATTCAGACACAGCGTCAGACAAAGGGTAGTTTTCCCCCTTAGAATCTAAAAATATTCCGGAATCTTGATTAATAGCTTGTAAAAGATTATTCATGTGAATCTTTAACAATTCAGAATCTTCATCGTCTAATTCTTCTATAGATTTTTTATATCCAGTATATGACCTAGCCATAACCTCTTTGTGCGTATAAGATTCTTCTAATTTTTTACTTTCAGCCCGTCTATTTCCAAAAAAGATTGCTAACCACACCCCAAATGCTATAAATGGTGATCGAAACGCTAAATTTAAAAATACTTCATTAACATTTTTTGCGGATGGATTAATAATAGTTGCTATCCCGTAATAAATAACGAATATAGACACGACAACTATAAATAAAATTGACCACAACTTAGTAGAATCCTTATACCCATCAACCTTTTCCTTAAAAACAGAGGCGAGATTAACAGTTGTTGCCCCCGACAAAAGCTCTGTTTCTATTTTTTCATACAAAGCATTATATTTTGTGGTTTGCTTACTATGAAAATCATTTATTTTATCAAATAAACCAGGAACCACTTCCATGACACCATTCTCCCCCTCTTTTTTTGTTCCAAACACCTCCTTTTTAAAAATTTCTATCTCGTTCTTATTTTTATCAAAACTACTAATCAATTCTTCCAACTGTGTTTTTATTGAAATACTGTCATCCTCATCGCCATCCTCACAAATCTCTTCGTAAGCTTCTTTTATGTTGTTCAACTTCTCGGCAGCCTCTGAATTAGCTGATTCAATTTTAAATAAAAGACCATCCTCACTATAAATATTCGCTTTAACTTCTTCAATTTTTTCAACATCTTCATTAATCTTATCTTTTGCGCCATTAATCTTATTAATATTATCAATAGCTTCCTCAATTAACTTTAGAATATCTTGTTTTTTCATCCCCTTTATGGTTTCAATTTTCATATAAAATATTTTTATTAGTAATGAGTATTTAACGATTAAAGAAAATTAGAACAATGCCAGTAAATGTTAAAAGTAAGCTTATAACTACCCCAGTAACCCAGATGGGCTCAAAACCGTACATATTCCAATATTTTATCATTCCTAACCATCTTTTATCTGCTTTTATTTTTCCTTTCAACAATTTAGATTGTTCTTTATCGGTAGACTGTTTTAGTAAGATGTTATTATCTTGAATTATTTTTTCAAGATTAAGTTTTAGAGCTAATGGCGGATTATTATCTTTAACATCAGGATGATCAAACCATTTATAAGGCTTTGTTATATCAATATCATAACTGAATCTTATATGCTTTCTTTCCCAGTATAAATACAAATTGATTATTATAAAACCGACCAAGACTCCGGAAATTATAAATATTAAACTTAATTGACTGGCTTTTTCATAAATACCGAGACCGCCAGCTATGACCAACATAACTAAATAATATTTATGGAGGTAATCACGCCATGATGAATAATTTTTTAGAGATAAGTCGCTTGCTGAATTACAAAGAGACTTCGATTCATCAGCACTTTTTTCAGCTTCTCTTCTTAACTCATCGGTCCTTTTACAAGCTTCTTGATATTGTATGTTTTCAAATTCACCCATTTTATTAATATTAATTAGTCCAATTTATATCTCTCACCGGTTCCATCTAAGTAATCATGAATAAAAAATTTACCCATAAAGGCGCCACAAGCTGGACAAGTATTCGCCAGATATGTAGACTCCGATGTCTTGGCATCCTGTGACTTAATTAGAACTCCTTTTGACCTAGCTAATTCTAGTTGTTCTTCATTAAACTCTTCCGGGCCATAAAGCTCTCCTTTTGAAAAAACTAAAGCCATTTTCATTAATTTACCGCATTTCCAACACTCAGCACCGTTTATTTGCAAGGTGCTTTGCGCTAAATATTCTTCTAGTTCTTTCTTTTTTATTTCCTTATCTGTCATTTATTTACCCTCCATGATTAAGATTAATTTGTTTAATTCTATTATTTTTAGCCTTCGTGCTTCAAGGAGCTTCTTTGGAAATAATTTTACATATTCGTTAGGTTCTCCTCGTTTTTTCTTATCTATATATTTACTTTCAAATTCACTCTTACACCATGCTGAGTTCTTCCCGGTCATTTTCTTATCAAGAATTGAAATCAGTAAATGTTCTAAACAAGGCGTATTTTCTATCAATTCAATGTTTCGATTTTCAGCCTCCTGTCTGGCTTTAACCATTTCTGCTTTTTCTTTATCATTATCAAGGATTACTACTTTTCTATCATACGCACCTGGTATTTTATCTGCATCAATTACAATATTTTGAGCATCGCCACCCTTACCCTTTTTAACGGATATAGCAACATTGCTTTTATAAGAATAAATAGCCTTTAAATGTTTTAAAAACATTTCTTCATCGTAACCTTCACCAAATACCAACAGAGTCTTATTTGCTTGGCGTTTCTTTTTCTTTAATGGATTTGTTCGTGACATATTTTTCGTGGTTATATTTTTGGAACAGCACCATATGCGCCAGCAATATATTTTTGATAATAATTATCATCAGAACGGACACCAGAAACATCATCTAAACGCCATGAATCACTTTCACCTTTTTCATTTTTTTCAGTAAGAATTATCTGGTATTTATCTAGATTATTTAAAACTCGATGACTATGCGTGCTAAATAACAGCTGAGCATTGTTTGGATTAGTCTCAGGTTGAATAAATAATTCAAATAAAGACATAACCATTTCCGGGTGTAAATTAACATCAAACTCATCAAGAACAGCCATTCCGCCTCGAGTTAGCACAACTAAAATAGTTTTTAGTAAAACAAAAAGTTGTTTAGTGCCCGATGATTCGTAGGCCATTGAAGGAAGATATACTTTTTGACCGCCAAAAGAATGAGCGACTTTAACATTAATAGAAAAACTATTTTCTTTCTTAATTTTATCAATCTCAAATGATTCTAGTCCAAGATCAAAACGGGACAAAATTTTCTCCGCCTCTTTTTTTATTGTTTCATTACCGCTTTCGCTATAAAAATCTAAAACCTCTAATAACTGCTGATTGGAATTTGGCAATACCTGATCACCAACCCAGCCAGCTTCAACAACATTTGTTTCAAACTTTTGCCAATAATTAAATATCTCCTGGCTTTCTTTATGATTAAAACGTACAGCCACACTTACTATACTGGCGTTGGGACGAATCGAGTTTTCAAACTCTTTCGGCAAATTAAAACGCTTATCGTCCAAATCATATTTCCCTTCTTCTTTATTCCACTTTCGAGAAAAGACCTTTTTACTCGTTTCTTTTTGGTTAGTTTTATTTTTTACTTTTAATTCTTCTAAAATAATTCGTTTTTCATCAAGAACAAAAGCATAAGTATAAATATTTCCATTGATTTCAAAATCCACTGCAAGCTCTGTTGGTTTATTTTTTTGTTCACCAAACATAAAAGGCTTTACTGGCAGCAAAGATGAGGGGTTACTATTAAATGAATCTGCAATTAGCCACTTCAAAAAAGGCAAAATTTTTAAGAGATTTGTTTTACCTGATGCATTAGGTCCAACTACGGTTTCAATTTTAGAAAGACGATTTCCAGAGGGAGCTGTAAAATAACCATCATTAATTGGCGCCTTATCGTTAACGGAAAAATCTACAACAGCAAGGTCGCTAAAAGAATAAAAGTTTTTGCATGAAAATGAATGAATCATATATTTATTGTTTATGTCTATATGATAGCAAAAAAGTATTTATAAGTCAATAATCTACAAATTATTGTTTAAAATGTTCTTATATATGATATTTTAGGGTATTTTACGATTATTTATAGGCTTTTTAGTAAACCTCTAAATAAATTATTTTAAAAAATTATAACTCTCCTTTAAATGCTTTTTGTATTAAGGATTGAAATTGGGCTTCCAATTCCGTGGATTGAATGAACATTTTTTGTTTAATAGATTCAGTTTTTTGAACAATTTCTGAAAATTTATTTTGCAATTCAAGAGGAGGACTAATAACATCTAAATCTCTTAGTATTCTTAAATTTATATTTTTTTGTGCTGATTCCGGAGCGCTTTCCTCAAGTATTTTTTGAAAGAAAGACATCCAGAAATGTATAAATACTGGATTGGTTATATTTTTGTCTGCCATAAAACCAACCACACTATCAGGAAAACAAGCGTCAAAATTTAAAATTCCTGTTTTTGCAATGTTTGCTGCAATGGTGATGCAAAGTGTTCCTTTCGGCCATTTCTTGCTCTGCCTCAAGCCAATGTCAGAATATGTTGAATTGTATTTTTCTATATAAAGTTCCGCATTAGCCACATCACCTGTTTGAATCAAAGGATGCTCTCCTCCTAATAATTCCGGAGCATTTCTTGGTCTATGTTTAGACTTTCCTCTATCCAAAGTACCAAGTTTTTCAAATTTTTGTCTGGGCCACTTTTTAGGGTTTTTTACTGGGTCACCAAACATCTCTAAAAATACTGATTTTAAATAATCATCCAAAGACTTAATTGACTCTTTTCTTTTTTGGCAAAGAGCGTCCGCTTTATCAATGATTTGTACAATTCGTTTTTGGTCATCAATTGGCGGTAGCGGAATTATTGGATCAGTTAAATTATTTATTTTTATATATTTAATAACTCCACCAATCGATAATTCTCTTAATTTCTCGACATACTTATACAAAAACCAATACAAATAGCGTGTATCCAAGATTGATTCATCTTTGCTTTGGATTATATAAGTTCTTTGATAAGCATCAAATTTCCCTTCATAATACTTAACATTCAAGTCACCGTTTCCAGCAACTAGCACGCACTTACAATCATATGAATAGGTGCTTATTTTCAACGGCTCTTTAGAACAAGTAAAGAATGGATAAAGACCATCGAAAGAGCTTGCATTCGCATCAAGCTTTCCTGTTTTTATAGTTACAAATTTTCCTAATTGATTTTTAATCATAATTACAAATTCTTTAAATCGCTAAGTCCATCAACGATTTCTTTTTCTAGTGTTTCAATCTTTTTTAGAATTACTTTTGGGTCTTCATATTTTACATCTTCGCGGTCGGTAACTTTATAGCGATTAAGACTCAAATCATAATCAGCTTTTTCAATTTCCTTTTTATCAATATAAAAAAATTTGCTATTCAATTTATTCTCGGTCTGTTCTTTTCGATGTTTCCACTTTTCTACTATGTCTGGTAAATCTCCTCCGCCGTTTATTTTACTTCGTTTGTCATCTAGAGTGTAACCATCTGACTGCATATCATAAAACCAAACTTTATCAGTTTCGCCACCTTTTACAAATATTAAAATTGCCGTACTTACTCCAGCATATGGTTTAAACACGCCACTGGGCATAGAAATAACACCTTGTAATTCACAGTCGTTAAGCAGCATTTGGCGAGCTTGTTTATGGGCGTTGCTAGAACCAAAAAGCACGCCATCAGGAACAATCATACCGGCCCGTCCACCAATTTTAAGAGATTTAATAATCCTATCTAAAAATAAAAGTTCAGTTTTTGTGGTATTAAGAGAAATTGATTCATTAATATCTCCTTTATCGACACTGCCTTTAAATGGGGGGTTGGCCATTATTACATCATAATGATTATTTTCATCATACTTTTTAGACAGAGTATCTTTTTGCTCAATGTTTGGGCTTGATATGCCGTGCATCATTAAGTTCATTAATCCAATACGCACCATACTTTCGTCCATGTCATAACCATAAAAAGTTTTTTCCTTGAGATGAGTCCATTGTCTTTCGTCGGTTAGTTTATCACCAAGATCTCCACGAGTTAAACCGTTCTCATCTGTTTTACGATGTTCCTTGCTTGTGTGAGCTGTAAGAATATGCTGATAAGCACCAAGTAAAAAGCCACCCGTTCCACAAGCTGGGTCGCAAATTGTGTCACCTAACTTTGGATCAACTAATTCGCAAATAAGCTGGATGATGTGTCTAGGGGTTCTAAATTGACCAAGTTTACCAGCGCTTGTTATTTCAGACAATAAATATTCATATAAATCACCCTGGGTATCTTGAAAGCCTTGTCCTGCGGATTCCTGTTTAGAGATTTCATCAAAAATTTCATCAATAATTGTAACCGCCTCAACCAGTAATGACGGCTTAGAAATAATAAAAACCGCATTTCCCATATACTTAGCAAAATGACTTTCTTCTTTACCGATTGTTTTAAGAAAAGGAAAAACTTCTGTTTGAATATGAGTTAGCATTTCGCCGCCTTCCATTTGCTTAAAATGACTCCACCGTAGATTCTCTTTACCGCTCGCAAAAAGTGATTTATACGCTTCGCCAGTAAAATCAGAATCCTGTTTTTTCTTAATATCCATTTCATCCAGTCGTTTCATAAATAGCAAATATGAAATTTGCTCAATAGCTGTTAAGGGGTTAGAAATACCACCGCTCCAGAATTTATCCCAAAGTTTCCCGATTGATGATTTAAGAGTGGCATTAAGCATAGTGTAAAATTTTATTAGTAAATAACAATATCTCTGTTTGCAACTTAGGTGTGAAAACTCCCAAGAAACCACGAGCATTTAGTTTTGTGAATGGTTCACTAACTAAATCTTTTTTGGTAAGCTCACCATTATTAATAATAAAATCACGAAGAATTATTAAAAATTGAATCTGATTAGCTGCTAAAGAATTATGTTCCGCAATAAACTCGGCAAAAGCTTCTGACACTTTTTCGGAAAAAGTAACCAGTCCGCTAACACCCATAATATATTTAATTAAATCTAAGAAATTAACTTTTCGAGCATCATAGGCTTTTTGAAGATTTTCTTCTGTTGGATATGGCTCATATTCTGCTAGAGTATTTGCTAATTCATCTGCCTCTTCTTGAGTAATACTCTCACCTTGTTTAATTTTTTGTAGAATTTCATTTCCCTCTTCAAGTTTTTGAATCAAAGTCTCAATCTTTTCACGATATTTTTGAATAGTTATTCTTTCATGTGCTGGTCCAAATTTAATATATTCTTTCTCGTTGGTTATATCTAATAAATCAAGGGAGTCTTGGTCTGGCTTAATGCCATCCTCTCTGTATTTCATTAAAGGGGCAATCCTTTGAATTAAAACTTCTAGGGCATTCTCGTCCGACTTTTCTAAATATTCATTATGTAAAACATTTTCTATTAACTCTTTTTCTTTGGCAACCACATTAACTGATAATGGCAAATCAGAGACCATTTCAATAATCACTTCTTCAAGAGTTTTGATTTTTTTATCTTGGCCCTCTAATTCTTCAAGTTTGGCAATTGAATATTGTAAGACTTTGAGTTCAAAGCTCATCGCTTTAAAATCTTCACCCGTTCTAGTTCTCATTAAAGGCGCAATATCTTTTTCAAGATATAGTTTTTTATCTTTATTTAATTTTTGCCAAAAAGAATCATCTAATTTTTCCAGCTTACTCTTCGCATCCAAAATTACTACGTTATTTTGTGGTAATTTAGAAATATCTTCTTTTAACTTTTGAGTAACGACTTTAGAAATTTCAAGATTATTTTGTAATTCAGCTATATTGAGTTTTTGAAGTTTGGTCTCAAAAAGACGAACCGGAATCGGTTTTGACGGTTTATCAACTTTACCGGTTGGGTTCATTTGAAAATATTCAAAATTTTCCCAACAGTCAATAATTAAAAATTTGTCTTTTACCTTACACCATGGTTTTATTTTTTTAGACTCCAGTAGTCTTGTGCCTCGACCAATCATTTGCCAAAACTTAGTATAAGAAAAAACTGGTTTAGCAAAAACTAGATTAACTAATTCTCTAACATCGATTCCGGTATCAAGCATATCTACGCTAATAGCAATTCGTGGAAAATCCTTATTTACAAACTGATCAAGTAGACCACCCTTTCCATAAACCCTTGAATCATCGGAAACAATTACTTTTGCCAAATTACCTTTATGTTCAGGGTAAAGATCATCAAAAACTTCCTGCAACCTACGGGCATGTTTCATGGTCATTGCAAAGAAAATTGTCTTTCCTGGTAACGTTCCGCTTTCATCCTTGATACACTCCTCCATAAACTCTTGCACTATCAAGGCATTTGTTCCTTTATTTGTCACTTTCTTTTCAATTTCACTCCCCTCATAATTTATTTCTGCCGGCTCTTTACCGTCAGCGAGCAATTTCTGTTGTTGTGCTAGAGTAATATTATTTTTTCTGATACCTTCTTTTTGAAATTTAGTGCGAATTTTTAAAACTTCAAAATCAGAAAGATAGGGAGGTTTATTATTTATCGCTTCCTCATATGAATAGGCATAAGTTGGTATTCCATCCTCACATTCAAATAAACCAAAGGTGTTGTGTTCCAGAGCGTCTTTTGGTGTAGCGGTTAAACCTAGCTGAATAGTATCAAAATAATCAAAAATGTTTTTATAAATATTATAAACTGACCGATGACTTTCATCGGCCACAATCATATCAAAAAAATGTGGACTAAGCGGACATTTTTCATCTTCAATAATGTTAAGCATTGTCGGATAAGTTGCACAATAGATTCTTCTATCTGTTACAATATCGTGCTCACCAACTTTTGGCCAAATAGGAGCATTTGGTAAAAATTCTTTAAAGGCATCAAGCGCCTGATTTCTTAAAGCGATTCTATCAACTAAAAATAATACCTTTTGCACCTTATTGGCCCGCATAAGCGAGTCTATCATAGCGACACAAGTTCTCGTTTTTCCCGTGCCTGTCGCCATAACTAATAATGACTTTCTTTTACCTCTATCTAAATTTTCAAATACCGAGCGGATTGCTTCTATTTGATAAGGACGACCAGAAATCTCTCTATCAATTAATTCTTGAGATAATGGTTTTTCATTTTTTCGTAAAAACATCATTCTTTCTAAATCTTTCTTGGTTGGAAATCCATAAACTTTTCGAGGTGGATATTTTTCTGTATCCCAAAAATATATATCATGGCCATTGGTATAAAAAACAAGTGGCATATCTTTGCCAGAATTTTTTTGAATATTTTCGGCGTATTGACGAGCTTGCTCTTGACCAACTCTGGCATCTTTTGAGGTCTTTTTTGCCTCTACGATTGCCAAAGGGTAACCATTATCTCCAAGTAAGGCATAATCAGCATATTGAAAGCCTTGATGCTCGTGTTCTGGTTCTTTAACTCCATCAGGTAAACCAACCCAAATATTAAGTTCCGAAGTAACCTGTGAAGGATCATTAACATCCCAGCCAGCTTTTAAAAGCCGCTTATCAATGATTTCTTGTCTTGTTTTTGCTTCGTTAATTTTTGGCATATTATTCTAACTAATAATATATTTTGAGACTTTACTCATTCTTTAAATTTTATTTATCTTTCCTTCATAATCCCATAAATTTACTCGAAAGTCAAAAGGACTAATTCTGAAAATTAGCCCTAACAGAAGCCTAAAATATACTCCAGTTTTCATTGTCTATACAAAAAAAGGAACCAATCCCGAAGGATTGATTCCTTAATTTTGTTAAGCCGCTTGAGGCTCAACTTGTTTTTCGTAGAAAAGATAAATTGTTTTAAGTCGTCTCTCAACGACTGTTCCAGTTTTTTTATCTTTCTTCTCAATGACGATAAAAGACCGAATAGCTTTTTCGTCCTTGCGAACTACATATCCGTTTTCCAACCATCTCTTGAAGGTTAAGCAATTTTCAAACGGATTATAACGTTTAGCTTCATCTTCACCCCAACGTTTCGCAATTTCTTTGCGGACGAGACTAGAAGTGTTTTCCGAGCCTGTCCAATTTGATTTGACTGATAATGTCATAAATTTAAATTGACGACTGATTTTTAAATTGCCGGATAACGTCGCCTTAGATTATCTATCGGCACGAAATGAGATAGCGTCTGATTGCTTGCGACAGTCAAAGTGGAGACTTGTACTACCTTGATGGGCGATAAGCTGACGCTAAAATGAGAAGCCACAGATAGACAATTCTTCCTATTTCCCTGCTTTTGACTAATACCAGTTCACGTTATAAAATAAGCTCACTATGACCAGTGAAACTAAACAACTAAAGAGTGAGCTCGATGGACTAGTAATGGAGTTTTATAAAGCCTATTTCAAGATCATATTTTCTCGCAAGAGGATTAAGCTCAGTGAAAAACTATCAATTTCTGCAGAAATTCCTGGTCTTTTTATGGTGATTAAAAAGTACCTAAACACCATTGAATCAGCTAAAGCTTTAAGTGGTTTTATGACTGCCCTAAATAAGGAAATTAAGGAGAACGATAAAGACGGGGCCCTTTCTGAAGTAGACTTAAAAAAGATTAAAAATAACCCAACTAAATCATATAACTGGGCATATTACAGCCTATTTAAAGAAATGATTGATGGCGCTAGTCTTTTAGCTCCTGCTCTTCAAAAAGCTCTTAAGGCTGGCAGCATGGCGCCCTTAAGGAAAGTGGTGATAGATAGCAAGCTTGAAGAACAACTCAAAGAAATTCAAGCAATGGAAAAAGAATTAATAAACGCTAAAGCTGATATTTTCATTAAGCCTCGCTATTATAAAAAGTTTTTTCTAGATTTTAATAAAAGTGTTATGTCTTGGCTTAAGGCCTTGGAGATGGCCAATGAATTTGCCGATACAGACAGCAAGCTATATAAAGAGGCGCTAACCGAGAACTGGGAAAATATAGAGATCAGATTTCAAAATAACCACGACATAACTCTAAAAATAGATGGAAATGTAAGTGATTCTGATTATGAAAAACTTGGTTTTTCTGATACTCGCCAAAATTCTTCCCAAAACGCCTCATATGTTAAAAGTTGGAATACGCTTATCTTATTCTCCACTCAAAATGGCCGTATTAAAATAAATACTTATGCCGGAAATAAAGCTAAAAGAGATTTATTTAAGAAGAATAAACAAGATCTGTCAAAAAGACTAAAAGCCTATTTCGGTCTCAAAGACGATCCAATTATTTATAATGAAAAAAATGAAGAATACCAAATAAAAATAAAACTCATCTCGCCACCGGATTTTAGAGAATCCTGGTCAGACCGCCATATCTCTGAATCAGACACTAAAAAACTACCCCCTAAAGAATATCTAACTAGACCATAAAGAAATTTCTTCGCTATTTCCCTGCTAATTTAATCCCTTAACTTATCTAAAGTTAGGGGATTTTTTTATTACCTGCGAAATTTCGTCCATAAAGGGTAGAAGGAGATTCAAAAAGGTCGAACT
Organism: Candidatus Falkowiibacteriota bacterium; assembly: GCA_903857815.1. Lineage (GTDB taxonomy): Bacteria > Patescibacteriota > Patescibacteriia > Patescibacteriales > UBA12465 > UBA12465. Next base: position 3,418 of record CAIOGK010000039.1, on the reverse strand, counting down.
CCTCACTAATTCATAATTCTGCTCATATGCTTCAACGTCAAAAATTATCCGCCTCTCTGTTTTTTTTCTTTTTCGGCGGCATCCCCTTGGGGGAGCCGAAAAAGAAAAACAGAGGCGGCAAGATATGCCACGCCTCGCAACTGCTTATTGACTTGACTATAAGCACACTCAACAAGATTTAAGTGATATGGATAACAAAGATAACGAAAGATTAGAACGTGGACGATTAAAGTATTTAGAATACATTAAAAAGGCTAAAGAAAAACGATCTAAAGGGACTTACAAAACTAAACTTATTATCTCCGGATCATTTATTGAAGAATATATTTACCAAAACGAAATTATTTTAGGCAGAAAGGCGGTCCGTAGGAAGAAACGAAAGAATAAACCCAAAGAAGAACAAACAGAAATGCGAAGCGGAGCCCTAAGGCGAACTAGAATGACCATTATGCGCCTAGTAAATAGTAACCCCGATTTTATCACTTTCCTCACTCTGACTTTTGATGAAAATAAATTTGAGAATAAAAAAGATATTACCGAATTTGAAAAGTGTAATTATCTGTTTATGACTTTCATCCAAAGATTAAAATATAACTTCCTCGGCATTAAATATTTAGCCGTTCCCGAGTTTCAAGGCGATTATTATTTCCGCACCAATATCAAGAAAGAATTCGGCGGAGCCATTCATTATCACCTTCTTCTCAACCAAATAGTTGATACTAAAAAAATTGAAAAAGTTTGGCGACACGGTTTCGTTAAAATCAATAAGATAAAATCAATTAATAATGTCGGCTTATACGTCTCTAAATATTTAAGTAAAGAATCTTTTAACCGCAAATATTTCGGCAAGAAAAAATTCTTTTACTCTCGCAACTTAAACCGTCCTCAAGAATTTAAAGGCCAAGAATGCGAAGAGATGTTAATGGGCTATTCTCCACCACCAGAAAAAGTTTATGAAAAGGAATTTAGCAATAAATATCGAGGTGAAGTAATGGTAAACATTTATCAAATTAAATAATATGGCGAACTTAGAAAAAATTAATTTCGGAGCTTACGGCTACCAGGAATGGCTAATCGGAAAAATTAACGGCATGAAAAAAGCACTGGAGACCGGAGAAAGTTTTGAACATTCCGAAAGCCAAGAAATGCTTAAACGAAAATTAGCCTCTTACGAAAAGGCTCTCAAAGAAATTGAGTAAAAAGTCCTGCACAAACTTTTTACTCCAAAAATAATTCACAACTCTTAATATGGTTAGTAAGCAAATGCTTCAAAAACTGAAGATAATCATCAAAGATGAATACGGACGAGATCTATCAGATAGCGAGGTATTTGAAATTGGCAATGGTTTAGTTAGATATTTTAAAGCCTTAAAAAGATTGAAATTATCTAGGCAGTTTGCTAATATGAAAATGCACACAAATCAAACATAACGCTAAAGGCTTTTTTTATACTTGTCCCCTAAAAGGGGGCGGTTCTGACAGACAAGTATTGCTTTTAGTGATATTGGTTTGTGTGCACGGAGCCGCTCCCTTTTAGTTATCAAAAATATGAAAAATACGGACAAAAAATGCATTCTCTATTGCCGAGTTTCCTCTAAAGAGCAAGAGGATAAGGGCTATTCTCTAGAAGCTCAAGAAAAGCTTCTAAAAGATTATGCCGGACGCAATGATTTTAGTATTGCTAAAATATATAAGATTTCAGAATCCGCCAGCGGCAAGCTGATCAGGAAGACTTTTTCGGAAATGTTAGTTTATGTAAAGAAGAACGGCTTTAATATTCTACTGGTTGAAAAAATAGACCGCTTAACTCGCAATCTTAGAGATGCGGCAATTATTAGCGACTGGATAAATGAGGATGAAAAACACGAGATTCATTTTGTAAAAGAAAATTTTGTCGTTAATCGTAATACTCGAGCTCATGAAAATTTAGTCTGGGATATGAAAGTGGCGATTGCCAGGTTCTATACTAATAATTTAAGTGAGGAAGTTAAAAAAGGACAGAAAGCCAAGCTTGAATCCGGTTGGATGCCACAACGTCCTTGTTTGGGCTACAAAACAATCGGCGACAAAGGACATAAAACACAAATTATTGACGAGAAAATCGCTCCTTTAATTGCGCAAGCTTTTGAGTTATATGCGAGCGGTAATTATTCTCTTAAATTTCTTGCCGAGGTAATGTATGACGAAGGCCTTAAAACACCATCAGGAAAAATGATTCCTAAAAACACTTTACATAGCATGCTGACTAATCCTTTTTATACTGGTCAAATTGTTTGGAATAAAAAAATATACTCCGGTAATCATGAGCCAGTAGTCTCTCAAGAATTGTTTGATAAGGTGCAGTTAAGAATCAAAAGAAAATTGTCTGCTTCTCAATTTAAAAAACATCTATTTATTTTTAAAGGTAATCTTCGCTGCGCCGAATGTGGTGGCATTATTAGTTGGAGTCAAAGAAAGGGGCATATTTACGGAACTTGTAATCATTATCGACCTTGTTCGCAAAATACTAGAGTTAGAGAGCAAGATTTATTAGAACAATTGATGCCATATCTCCGGAAAATGCAGGCTAAAACACCAAAACTAATTGACTGGCTGGAGAAAGCTATCAAAGAGGATGAACCAGTAGACAGTAAGCTTATAGAGACCAAAAAACAGGCCTTAGAAGAGAGTTTAAAACGAATTGAGAATAGATTAGATCTTCTTTACAATGACAAGCTAGACAGCAAAATTACTGAAAATTTTTATGGTAAAAAATACAATGAATTTAATGCGGAAAAAATTGATTTAGAGAAGAAAATAGCTCAAATTAATCCAGGTAATAAAGCTCCGGACTACGAAAAAGGATTCAAAATTCATCGTCTAGCTATCGATGCGCCTAACTTAATTAACAACGCCGACGAAGCAATTGAAAGCAAGAGAATTATTTTATCAGAATTATTTTCGGACTTTGAATTAGATGCCGATAAAATAAGGCCAAAATACACTTTACAGGGTAAATTTTTAGCGAAATGGATGCCTCGAGTAAATAGCACTTTCGGACCAGAGAATTTTAGCGAATATTATGAAAAAACAGACGCTTTCGCGCCTGCTTGTTCAACGATGCTCGGGGATAGGGATTCGAACCCCAATAGCCAGGACCAAAACCTGGAGTCCTACCGTTAGACGATCCCCGAATGTAACTGAATCTAAAGATATTATTAAGAATCCAACAAAAAAAGTCAACCATATCTTAAATTAACCTTTAAAACCTCCTAAACTTTAGCATAACGACTAACCGCAAACAAGCTCGCAAAAACATTTATGACTAGAACAACTAAAAATTGCGCTCCAAATACTTGCCAAAAATTATTAACAAAATAAGCTAAAATATTTACGTTATAACCCATAAAGAAAACCTCTAAATACGGCTGCAATAAAC
>CAIOGK010000038.1 GCA_903857815.1 Candidatus Falkowiibacteriota bacterium | reverse complement strand
GTTAATATAATAATAACCATTAGCTTTTTTGGCTTCTTTTTTGTGATTACATTATCCATAAAAAATTTAATTAATTCTCTTATTACTTTTATTATACCATTTTTATGCCAAAATCATATCCTCCTCATCAAAAAATAGCTCTAACATTAGAGCTATTTACAATCTGCGGAGAGGGTGGGACGTAGTTGGAACGGCCCTGCTTGATGCCTCTCCACAATTAAGAGTGTAGACACCAGAGTCCAAAATTTTATCAGCTATATTTTGCTCTACATTACTTAACCCCAGGGATTAACATTTTAAACCAAATTCAACACTTAGTAATTATGAAAATTTTTTTCCTATAACATAGCCGAATGCTGTACCTACAATAAAAATGCTTATCATTAATACTATTTTAGTGATTGGATTTGTTTGTGGAAAAGGTGTATTTGTTTGTAAAACAGTCGTAGTTGTTGGCGTGTTATTTATTTTAATATTATCATTTACCGAATCTTTTGAAGTAGCATAAACTACTATATTGCCCTCATTTGGTTCAATTGCTGATTTTTCCTTAATACTCCTAACAATATTTGTATCGTAATATTTTATACCTTTAATAATAGATAAATTTTCTTTTATATATCCACCCTCCATACAATCTCCTTTGCCTGAAATTAAAATAGCTATGGCATCTGTATCAGGAAGTCTATATCCTTCAAAAATATTAGGCTGGTCTTTATCACAACCACGGAAATCCAATTTAGCAATTTCTTTATTATCCTGAGTAAGAGTGGCGCGGAATTCAGTCCATAGTTTTTCACCATCTTTATTCTCATTCTCAGAAAGAACTTCAACGTGAACATCAATATTATTCTTTTTTAAACTTACACTTGTAAGAGGATAAGAAAAATTTTTATAAGTATCATCAATAAATTGACGGTATTTATCTTCATTATAACTTACAGCCGATGAAAAATACTGTTGAATAACTTCATCGCATGTTTTAACTTCAACATCCTTAATTTCGGCAAGATTAATCGAATGAATAATCGGTGGGCATCCTTTGCCACCTTCATCGTTCTCTAGATAATACACTGAATTATCGGAAGCCTTATATGAAATTTGAGAAATGTATGAAGGCCCACCAACAGTAGCTAAGACTTTCTCACTTGAGATTAAAAGTGAAAACACGACTAAAATAAATATTGATAATAGTGTATATTTTTTGTTCATAATTTTTAAATTATTTGATTAATAATAAATATTTAATGCGGAGAGGGTGGGACGCACTTGGAACGGTTTTAAGCCTCAACTCCTTTAAATTTATTAATATTACTTAGTAGCGACCAGCTTGCTATGCTTACCTTGATTTCAGCCTAATAAAATAAAACTCAGCGATATCTTTTGAAGTATTTTCAATTTCATGAAATGTATTTGCCTGGAATATAAATCTATCACCTGATTCAAATATTTCTTCATTCTTTTGTTGATCTCTGACAACACCGACACCTTTAATTACAATACATATTTCAACGATGTCTTCATGCTGATGTAGCTCCCATTTCTCATTGGCTGGCAGATATCCATAAGTAAAGGCCTCAAAGTATGGCGACGATACGTCTGGCTTGCCAGCAATCATCTTTCGAGAACCCGTGGAGTGAGGGGTTTCTTCGATTGGAATAGATTTGATATTTTTCTTTGAGAACATGGTTTTAAATGTGTTTTAATTTATTAAATTTATAGGCTTATTCGCTAAATAGGCCTCTATATTATCTATCATGATTCTGTTTCCTTCTCTGTTTGATATATCTGAGTTATAAGCTATATGAGGAGTGACCAATATTTTGGGATGCTTTAATAACCTTTGATAATAAGAATCGCTAGTATTCCCAACATTCATAGTGCCGTCATCAATCGCCGCGCCATTTAGAATACCATTATCAAGAGCTTTAAACATCGCCTCCGAGTCATATATTTCATTACTACTCACCGAAATAAAATAGGCTTCTCTATCTAGGGTGTTAAAAAAATTATCGTCCAAAATACCTAAGGATGTTTTATTTGTACTTAAACAATTAAGGATTACTGATTTACCTTTGATTTTTTTGTTTAAATCATCACCTCTTTCGAAAAAAGTGACATTCATCTTTAAACTTTTACAAATCTCGCCCACTCTATTGCCTATATTACCCTTACCCAAAATTAAAACTGTTTTACCAGTCAAACCAATTGCCCGTTCAGGAGCTTTATCTTTTGGTAAACCATTATTATTTATATAAAATGGCAATTTACGAAGTAAATTAATCATCATCCCAACAATCCATTCAGATACAGCGTCTTTATTGCATCCCGGGCTATTAGATACTTTGATATTGTTTTTATTCAAAGTTTCTATATTTAAATAAGCAACATTAACTAGCGGCAATGTTATAAAAACATTTTTTAATTCTTGATATTTTTCTCTTAATCCAGGAATACCGCTACAAATAATATCGGCTCCATTGCAGCGCTCAAGCCATTCCTCAGGTGATTTAGGTCTACTGTCGTAAATAGTAACATCACCTATTGATTTTAACCTGTTTTTGTCATCTTCAGATAATCCCAAATCGTGGGTAACTACTATTTTAGTCATATTATTTAGTATATATAGACCCAAATCTGCCTTCGGATAAAATCTTTACTACTTCATCAGGAACAAAAATTTTTCCGTTCATACAAACATATATTCCCTCAGATAATTCTTGCGATTTAGCTACCGCATACCCAATGTTAAATCCAGCATCAGTTGGCGTAAATCCCTCCAAAGGAATCATTGAGCAAACGAAAATAATAACTTTACCATGGTCTTTAAGTTTAGCCTGTAAATATCTGGCCGTATCCGGCAAAGTATAAGTACCATGAGTTATTATTATTCTTTTAGTTTTACTATTTACAACGGCTTCAAGAATATTTTTTCTATCGACTTCATTAAGCTCCCTGCTATCTTTCATGCAAACTTCGGTAAACTCACATTCTTCATATAATTTTAAAACATTAATAAATTTTGGAACAACTGAATGTTCATTGGTTACAGCGGTATCTTTTGTGCCGTCATAATATGAATCAATAGTTCCTCCTGTCAAAATAAAATGTAATTTATTGTTTTCAGACATATTAAAATTATTAATTT
>CAIOGK010000037.1 GCA_903857815.1 Candidatus Falkowiibacteriota bacterium | reverse complement strand
CTATTTATGCGCTCGTTATCGCTTTCAGTATCAAATAATTGAAGCTTGAAAGATTGAGGATTAGTTTTTAATTAATCTTCAATTTTCAATTTTTAATTTTTATTTTATGGAATCATTAATTTCTACCTTTCATATCGACTATAAGTTGTTTATTGCTCAGTTAATTAACTTTGCGATTGTTTTTTCTGTTTTATACTTTTTAATCTTTAAACCGTTAGTAAAAACTATGACGGAAAGAAGTAAAACTATCGAAAAAAGTTTAACTGATGCTGACGCGATTGAAAAACGTTTAGCACTAACTGAGAAAGAAAGAGAAGAGATAATTGCTGCCGCTAAAAAACAAGCGAGCATCTTGATGGAAGAAGCTAATTTGCGCGGTGAGGATAGAAAAACAGAATTAGTTAATAAGGCCAAGGAAGAAGTTAGTAAAGTTATCGCTCAAGAAAAAGAAAAAATTGCTCGCGATAAAGCAGAAACTCTGAAGGATATTAAAAGTGAAGTTGCTAGTTTGGTTATTTTAACTGTTGAAAAAGTTTTAAATGAAAAAATGAATAGTGAAAAGGATAACGATTTAATTAAAAAGTTGGTTAAGTAATTATGAGAATATCCGTTAAACAATACGCACAAAGTTTGTATGAATCAGTTCAGGGCAAGTCTGATAAGGAGGCCGCTGAAGTAGTTGTTAAATTTGTGCAAACCCTTCGCCAGCATTATGATATTGCTAAAGTTAAAGATATAATTAATATTTTTAGTGAAATTTGGAATAACGAAAATAAAGAGATTGAGGCGGAATTAACAACCGCCAGGGAAGCGACTTCAATTTCCCGAGAATTAATTGTTAAATATTTGAAAGAAAAAACGGGAGCCGAAAAAATTGAGTTATCAGAAAAAGTTGATCAGAGCATTATCGGAGGATTTATTCTAAAGTATGGTAGTAAAATTTTAGATGGAAGTTTAAAAAATAGTTTAGCAGGTTTAAAAAATAAAATTAGTAATTAGCATAAAATAATATGTCAACTACAAAGGATTTCGTTATCGATCAGCTTAAGGAAGAAATTTCTAGTTTTAAGGCTGAAGTTAAAGAAAAATCAGTCGGTCGAGTTTTAAAAGTTTCTGATGGCATTGCTCTTGTTTCCGGATTATCCGAAGCGATGATGAGTGAAATTTTAACTTTCAAAACCGATAAGGGCGATGTTTCTAGCGTTGCTTTAAATTTAGAAGAGAGCCAAGTTGGTGCGATTATTCTCGGCGACTACACAGCTATTAAAGAGGGGGATGAAGTTCATACTACGGGAAGAATTTTAGAAGTCCCAGTCGGTGAAGCTTTAATTGGTCGCGTTGTTGACCCCTTAGGGCAACCTTTGGATGGTAAAGGAAAAATTGAAACTAATAAATTTTATCCGGTTGAAAAAATTGCTCCGGGCGTTATTACTCGCGCTTCAGTTAAAGAGCCAGTTCAAACCGGTATTAAAGCGATTGATGCGATGGTTCCAATTGGTCGTGGTCAGAGAGAACTTATTATTGGCGACCGTCAACTTGGTAAAACTGCTTTAGCGATTGACGCTATTATTAATCAGAAAGGCCAGAACATGAAATGTATTTATGTTGCTATCGGTCAAAAAGAATCTAAGATTGCTGCTCTTCTTCGAAAATTAGAAGAAGCTGGGGCGATGGAATATACAACTATTGTTTTAGCCGGCGCTTCTACACCAGCTTCATTATTGTATATTGCTCCTTATGCCGGCTGTGCGATGGGAGAATACTTTTTAGATAAAGGTGAGGATGTTTTAATTGTTTATGATGATTTATCTAAGCATGCCGTCTCATATCGTGAAATTTCTTTATTGTTAAGACGTCCACCAGGACGCGAAGCTTATCCGGGTGATGTTTTTTATTTACACTCCAGATTACTTGAAAGAGCTTGTAAATTGAATAAAGAAAATGGCGGCGGTTCAATTACTGCTTTACCGATTATTGAAACTCAAGCAGGCGATATCTCTGCTTATATTCCAACTAACGTTATTTCTATTACCGATGGCCAAATATTTTTGGAACCGGAAATGTTTTATAAGGGGAATCGTCCGGCGATTAACGCCGGTTTATCAGTTTCTCGCGTTGGCTCTTCCGCTCAAATTAAAGCGATGAAAAAGGTTGCTGGTAAAATGCGTCTTGAAGCAGCTCAGTTTCGTGAATTAGCAGCCTTTGCTCAATTTGGTTCTGATTTAGATGAAGATACTAGCCGTAAATTAGAAAGAGGTAAGCGTTTATATGAAGTATTTAAACAAGACCAATATCAACCTTTATCTGTCGATAAACAAGTGCTGATTTATTATTCTTTAATTAATGGTCATCTTGATAACGTTCCGGTAGAAAAAGTAAGAGAATTTGAAGCTGGATTGTATAAATATTCTGATATTAATAGCGATTTTTCTAAGTTGATTATTGAAAGAAAAGAAATCGACGAAGAAATTGAGGGTAAAATAAAAAGTTTAGTTATTGATTATAAGGCTACATTGGATTATTTAAGTTAATATGGCAAAAACCAAGGAAATATCCCGTCGAATTAAATCCATCACTAACACCAAAAAAATTACCAGAGCGATGGAAATGGTGGCGGCGGCTAAAATGCGTAAAGCGGTAGATGCAGTGCTTAGGACTAGAACCTATGCTAATTTGAGCTGGGAAACTGTTTTGAATTTATCGGCCATGTCCAATAAAGATAATGAAGTTCAACATCCCCTTTTAACTAAACGCTCTGAAATAAAAAAGGCCGCCATTATTTTAGTAACTTCCAATCGCGGAATGTGTGGTGGCTATAACTCAGCAATTATTAATAAAGCCAAGGATTCAATTAAAAGTCATTCTGAAGTCCCGGTTGAGTTTATTCTTGTTGGGAAGAAAGGATCTTTAGTATATTCTCAAAATCAAACAGTTGCCGCTGAATTTCCAAAAAGCGATTTAGTAAAAGATGCTTCAGAAGTTACGCCGATTGTAAAATTAGCAATTAGCGATTTTTTAGCAGGGAAGTATGATAAAGTTTTTGTTGCTTATACTGACTTTATTAGTCCTGCTAAACAAGTTCCGAGAGTTAAACAACTTTTACCGATTGAAATAGAGTCGGATGATAAATATTTAGGTATTGTTGGCGATTCTAAAGTTAGTGTTGATAAAGAAATGCTTAAAGTTAAAGAAGAAAAACATTCGCATTCACAATCAGCCAATGAATATATTTTTGAACCAAATCCAGTTGAAGTTTTAAATCAAATTATTCCACGCTTATTGGAAGTACAAATTTTTCAGGCATTGCTTGAGGCTAATGCTTCTGAACATAGCGCCCGGATGAGTGCTATGCATCAGGCAACGGAAGCGGCGACTGATATGGTAAAAGAATTAACATTATTTTATAACAAGGCTAGACAGGCTGGTATTACTGCAGAAATTGCAGAAATTAGTGCCGGCGCTAATGCTTTATTGGATTAATAAAATTTTAATAATATGACAACCCAAAAAAATAATTTCGGTAGCGTCAAGCAGGTTATCGGCGTCGTGGTCGATGTCCATTTTGAAGACCATTTACCAGAAATCTATAACGCTTTAGAGTTAGATTTGGCCGGTAAAAAACTAGTCTTAGAAGTTGAACAACATATTGGTTCAAATATAGTTCGTTGTATAGCCATGGGAACAACTGATGGTTTACGCCGTGGCGATAAAGCGATTGATACTGGTGCCCCAATTAGCGTTCCAGTCGGAGAAGAAACTCTAGGAAGAATTTTTAATGTTTTAGGAGATGTTGTTGATGGTGGCGAAGAACCAAAAACAGAAAAGAGATATGGAATTCATCGTCCGGCCCCTAAATTTGTTGAACAATCAAGTAATATTGAAATTTTAGAAACTGGTATTAAGGTTATCGATTTAATTTGCCCGATTGTTAAAGGTGGAAAAGTCGGAATGTTTGGTGGCGCCGGTGTAGGTAAAACGGTTGTTATCCAAGAGTTAATTCATAACATTGCTTCAGAGCATGGTGGTTATTCTGTTTTTGCTGGAGTTGGAGAAAGAACTCGTGAAGGCAATGATTTATATAACGAGTTTAAGGAGAGTGGTGTTATTGATAAAGTTTCCATGGTGTTCGGTCAAATGAACGAACCGCCAGGTTCACGTGCTCGCGTTGCTCTGACTGGTTTATCAATTGCGGAATATTTCCGCGATGAAAAACATCAAGACGTTTTATTCTTTGTTGATAATATTTTTCGTTTTACACAAGCTGGTTCCGAAGTTTCCGCTTTATTAGGTCGTATGCCTTCAGCGGTAGGATATCAACCAACTTTATCTTCAGAAATGGGAGAACTTCAAGAAAGAATTACTTCAACTAAAAATGGTTCGATTACTTCTATTCAAGCGGTTTATGTCCCAGCCGATGACTTAACTGACCCCGCCCCAGCAACAACCTTCGGTCACCTAGACTCCACGGTTGTTTTGTCTCGTTCTTTGTCGGAACTTGGTATTTATCCGGCGGTTGATCCTCTGGATTCATCATCTATTATTCTTGACCCGAAGATTGTTGGACAAGAGCATTATGAGGTTGCTCGTGGTGTGCAGATGATTTTACAAAGATATAAAGATTTACAAGATATTATCGCTATTTTAGGGATGGAAGAATTATCTCAAGAAGATAAGATAATTGTTGGTCGTGCTAGAAAAATTCAAAGATTTTTGTCTCAACCTTTCTTTGTTGCCGAAGCTTTTACCGGTCGTCCGGGAAAATATGTTAAATTAACTGATACCGTTCGTAGTTTTAAAGAAATTTTAGATGGTAAACATGATGGTAAGAGTGAGGATGATTTTTACATGATTGGAGGCATTGAGGAGATGGTAAAAGCTTAAATAATAATTAATATGGCCAATCAGAAAACAATTAAATTTGAGATTGTGACTCCAGAACGTGTTGTTTTAAAGCAGGACATTGTTTCTATTACTGCCCCAACTCAGAGCGGAGAGATCACAATTTTACCAGACCACATCCCTTTGGTTTCTATTTTAAAGCCGGGAGTTGTGGAAGTAAAGTTAGCTGATGGCGAAACTGAAATTATTGCAGTTTCTGGCGGGTTTATTGAAGTGTTAAAAGAAAAAATTGTTATTTTAGCTGATTCCGCAGAAAAGGGAGCTGAGTTAGATGAAGTACAAGTTATTGAAGCTAAGAAACGAGCCGAGGAATCAAAAGAAAAGGCTAAACATGAAGATCATTATGATTGGTCGGCAGTCGCTGCTAAGCTTGAGGTTGAAATGGCTAGAGAAAGAGCGCTTCATAAATGGCGTAAGTTGAAAAATATAAATCCAGGCAAATAAATATATAAAAGAATTGTATGTTTAAAGAAATAAATATGTTTAATAATAAACCAAAATCTGAAACAATGGAAAAAGAACATGACAATCACGAAAACAACCACGAAGAGTTGTTTAATCAAGAATGGCAAAAAAGCCAAGAGAATAAAATCGTTAAAGCTTTGAACGCTGGTGAAAAAATCGAAGAGAAACTTTTCGAATTACCTGGTTTTCAGAAAGCTTTTGACCATGAACTAACCTGTTTGGAGTGTTCCGATGGTCGAGTTTGTTCTGGGCCTAAAATGGCTTTGGCTGGTCAAGGTATTTTGCTAGGGCTTGAAGATTTGGCGATTTTAGAAAAGGCCATTAAAGAAAAGGGCCTTACTATCAGTGGCCATGAAAATTGCGGTGCAGCCGGGATTGCACATCCGGGCGAACATAGTGATTACCACGGCTATGAGTACACCAAAGAATTGGCTCATAACACCGGTAATGCCTATAAGGAGGTTCATCACGATGAATTTAAATGCGCTGTTCATAATGAACGCGCTTTAGTTATGGACGGAACTGGACGTTTCGATGTTGCTAATTTAGAAGGTTTCCCTCCTCAATTTATCAGTTCTGCTTCTGATTTCGGTTTAAGCGCTGAATATCAAAAGATTGAAACTAGGGCTTTAATCGGGATTGCTTTAGGAAGTCATTCTTTCGGTGAAAGATTCGATAAGGAGAACCCTTTTTACCTAATCATATCCGCTAAAGATGCTGAACAATTAGAAGCTACTACTAAAATTGCTGAAGAAGTTGCCGCTGAATTCGATGGTCGAGTTGCTGTTGATGGCTTTATTGCTCCAGAAGCAAATTAGATTAAATTTAAATCTGGATTTAAAAACCGCCCATAAAGCGGTTTTTTTGCGATTAAATGTAGTATAAACTTAGATTAAAATATAGGCGATTAAGACAACCCCCGCGATTATTCTATACCAACCAAATGGGATAAAGTTATTTTTTTGAATAAATTTAAGAAAGAATTTTATTCCGATAATAGCCGTAATGAAAGCGGTAACTAGACCGATGAACCAAACAATCATTTCTTGGTTGTTTAATACAATTGGAGTCTTATATAAATCAAAGACTGTTGCTGCGAGCATAGTTGGCATAGCTAACAAGAAAGAAAACTCGACAATATTTTTTCGAGAAACGCCGAGTGACAGCCCGCCCATGATAGTTGCGGCTGAACGAGATACGCCAGGAACAACCGCTAAAGCTTGAAATATTCCTATTAAAGAAGCTTGGCCATAAGAGATAGCATCCAATTCAGTATAATTTGGTTGTTTAATAATTCCGTTTGAAGCTGATTTTCTAGCAAAATATTTTTCCAAGATAATTAAAACTATCCCACCGATAATCAGCGCCCCGGCAATGGTCGGCAGGCTTTCCATTAAATAATTTTTTACTACTTTATAAACAGTGAAGCCAATGATGGCCGTTGGTATAAACGCGGCTATAATTTTTAGTATAAATTTAGGGTTCTTGATTATTGTTTTAGCATATAAAACCGCTACAGATAAGATTGCCCCTAGTTGGATAGAGATTAGAAAACTAGTTAAAAATGAAGAGTCGGGAATTTTTAGCCACTTCGCGGAAACGATTAAATGAGCCGTTGAAGATATTGGCAGAAATTCAGTTACGCCCTCAATTAAACCCAGAATAAGTGATTGTATAATAGTCATATTTTATAATTATCTAAATTGATTATAACATTTTGTTGTTTGTTTGTCCCGACTCGTTTATTTTGCTATAATATAAGTGATAAATTAAATAAATTACTATGTACTCCAAGAAAATAAAAGATAAAAAATCAATAATTGTTGCTGTTTCTGGTTATTTTAATCCGCTTCATGTTGGCCATCTTGATATGATTGAAAAAGCTAAAAAATTAGGCGATAAACTGGTTGTTATTATTAATAATGATAAACAAGTTGCGCTTAAAGGGAGCGTTCCTTTTATGTCTGAGAAAGATAGAATTAGAATTATTAATGCCTTGCGTGATGTTGACGAAGTTTTTTTATCGATTGATAAAGATAAGACTGTTTGTCGTTCTTTAGCTAAAGTTCGCCCTAATATTTTTGCTAATGGCGGCGATCGTCATAGTATTGGCGATGTTCCGGAATATCCTATTTGCCAAAAATTAAACATAACCATGGTTGATGGTTTAGGTAAAAAAATAAGAGCTAGCTCGCAAATGATTGCCCGCGCGGCTGCCCTGAAATCAGAGAAAGAGTTGGAAAAAATAAAAACCAAAAAATAAATTATGATTAAATTGTCTAAACCATGGGTCGTTATTCTTATAATTGCCATGCATATTTTCTTTTTATTTTCTCTTAGACCAATTTATCGTAATTTAATAAAGCCAAATAAACAATATTTTCCTGCATTTATCGAAAAATTTATTATTGCTAGAGATAATAGGCAAAAACCAAGTAATATAGTTTATAAATCAGAAGATACTGTAAAAGTTCTTGAAGGTTGGACGATAGACGATATTAATAATTACTTAGTAGCTACCGGAAAGTGGAGTCGTCTAGATTTAGAAAAATTTACCGGACAACCAAAAATCGACTATCGTAATTTAAATAATTCAGAATTACCTTTTGATTTTTCGCAGCAGTTTACCTTTTTAAAAGATAAACCAAATTATTACAGCTTAGAAGGATTTTTGTTTCCTGATACTTACAGAATTTATTCCGATGCCAGCATTCAAGATGTTATTTATAAGATGTTAAAGAATTTTGATTCTAAGTTAACCGCTCAAATGCGCCAGGATATTGCTAGCCAAGGAAAAACGATTTACGAAATAGTTATAATGGCTTCTTTAATAGAGAAAGAGGCACCAATAGATTATAAAGATGTTGAAAATCGTGATGCTAAAATAGTATCTGATATTTTTTGGGGACGTTTAAAAATAGGGCAGGCGCTTCAATCAGATGCAACTCTTTCCTATCTTTTAAAAGATAATAATCCCAGCCACTCCGCCAGTGATTTAGAAATTGATTCACCTTATAATAGCTATAAATATAAAGGATTGCCGCCAACACCAATTTGTAATCCCGGCATGAGAGCAATTGAAGCGGCTATCTATCCAATTAAAACAGATTATAATTATTTTCTTACTAGTGATGATGGTAAAATATATTACGCAAAAACTTACGAAGAACATTTGCAAAATAAATATAAATATTTGAAATAAATTTATGTTCGTAGAACAGCCGATGGTTTTAGCGTCGGAAGAAAATCAAAAATACGAAGAACCGCAGCCGTCTAATAAAAAGCCGATTAAAAAGATGATTCTTTTAGCGGCCTTAATCTTAGCAGTTATAGTTTTTATAGTTGCGATTGTTCTGGTTTATAAAAAATACTTTAGTCATAAGCCGGTAGTTGTAGTAGAAAATAATCAAGTAGTTCGGGAAACTAATCCGGTTGCTCTTCCTAATTTAGAAAATCCTCAAGAGGCAACCTCTACTTCAGCAACTACGACCCTGTCTGATTTAGCAGTTGAGTATTTATCTTTTACGGAATTCTATAAAAAGCCAGAGAATGATTTGAAAGTTAATATCGATGATTATAGTTTACCTTTGAATATTAAATTAGAGGGGATGAATTATTACGATCTCTCCCGTAAACTTAATCTTGAGCCGGGTATTACCGGATTAAATAATCAAGGATTTACCATTATTAATAATCCTTGGCAAAATGAGATAAGTGATTTTTATTCGATTTATGAGCGTTTAGATGAAAAACAAATACCATTTTTAATTACTTCTGATTTTATCATTTATTATTATCAGAACATGACTAAAAAAATATTTAAAGATATAGAAGCTAATGTTTTTTATGATAATCTCTGGTTAATTAATAAAGAACTTTATACTCTTGCCAAGAATCGTTATGAAACTAGATTAGCGTCTATTGGTGAGATTAACGATTCAATTCTAGAAGGGCAACGTTTAGAGATGGCTTTCTTTGCTGTCTCTTTAGAGCTTTTGAAGCCAAGTCCTGAGCAAGTTTCTGTAAATTCGGCGGTTGATAGTAGCAGTAAATTCAACGAAGGCGATGTTGAAAGATTTCATTTAACTGTTCCGCCATATTTAAAAGATGATGTTGCTAAAGAAGTCGCTTTAATTAAGGAAGCAAAAAGTAATTCAAAATCTCCCAATCTTTTATATAACAGAAACTATGCAGAGTTTATTGTCCCTAAAGAATATAAAGTTGACGCTAAACTTAATAATTTTTATTTAGCTTCGAAGTGGTTAAATTCTGTTTTTCCGCTTGAATATAAAAGCCCCCAATGTCCCGATTGTTTGTTGGATAAAGAGGACTGGCGACTTAGTATGATTGCCGCTAGTTTTATTTCGGCTGATTTTTCTAGCCGTCCAGACTTAAAAAGCCGTTGGGCTCGTATTTATAAACTGACAGCATTTTTTAGGGGGTTAAGGGAGGAAATCGATTATGTCGATTATCGCGATTCCTTAATAAGAGTTTTTGGAGAAAATTATAATATTGAGAATATTTTTGATGATACAAATCGAGATTCCAAGAGTAATTTGGAGAAATTAAGAGATGATTTATTAAAAAATGATTATGCGGCAATTCGCGGAGCAATCGATAAGAGTGAGCCGGCTAACAAAAAATTAATTGGTTTTAAAATGTTAACAGAGTCTTACTGGCCTAATGATTATTTATTTGCTCAGTTAACCTCACCTTTAGTTGGCGCTTATCAAGGGACGTCGACTAGAATAAATGATATTACTTATTGCGATTCTAGAAAATCAATTACTCGTTGTAACGGTTTTTCTTTAGATATTGCCAATATGATAGAACCAATGGCCGGAAATCCGATATTTGATAAAAATACGCAATACGCAAATTATAAAAGTTCAGCCGATAAGTTAATTGGGCAGTTAAATCGTGATGGTTTATGGCACACCTCTAATTATTGGTCCACTATTAATTTGATGGAGGCTATTTTAAAAGTTGATACTAAAAATTTACCAGTATTTGCAAGTTCAGATGCTTGGAAGCAGAAAAACTTAAAAACTGCTATTGCTGCTTGGATTAATTTTCAGCTTCCTTTAGAAAAATTTTCTCTTACACCCGTTTTTAAAGGACAAAGTTTGAGTAATTTTTCTCGCTATAATGAAAATATTTATGTAGAACCTAATATTCCGATGGTTAATGAATTAATCGCTACCAATGAGATGCTAGAGCAGATGTTTAACGCTTTACGTCTTAATGAAGAGATGAATTTAGCCTTTCAAAGTATTCAGGCAATTAGCAGTGACTTGAAAATGTTGCGTGATGTTATGACTAAAGAATTAACCTCGGAACCTTTAAATGAAAAAGATAGCGAAGCTATCACAGATTTTGCTAGAAAATTTTCAGTTGATAAAAAAGATATAAATAGTAAAATTCTCTTAATTCCTTCGTCAAGAAATAAAATGGTACTTAAAGAAAACCTTAACAACCTTAAACTCCTAGTGTTAGTTCATCAATTATCAGGTAGTAAAGTTATATCGGTTGGTCCAGTTTGGGATTATCAAGAAAGCCGTTAATTTTATCTAATATATTTAAAAATAGTAATTTCTCCATTCTCGATTGTTTTCCAATCATCGGCAGTTAGTTTAGCCGCTTCAACTATTTTTGCGCTACTATTCCAATATTTATTTATTACTAAATAAGCCTCATTAACCCCGACTAAATTCATTGCTGCTTGCATTGTTTCGCGGTCGGGTTTTTGATAGACCATATCTAGGTAATGTTGATAAAGTGGCCCCCCGGTTGGTATGGGATAAAAATAGATAGGACCTTGTTTGCTTTGGTAGTAATGATTAAAACCTAAGAGTTTTAAGGCGGCAGCTGATACTTGTTGGTTGGCTAATACTATATAATTATTCTTTGTTTGATTATCTATTTGAGAAACTGCCTCTAAGTCGAATTTACTAGTACTATAGCCTCTAGAATTATAATATCTATCGAATCGAGGATAGGCTAAATATAGAGAAGTTATTAAAAATATTATTCCTAAAATTATCCAAATAATTTTTATATTTTTTTCTTTTAAATCAATAATTTTAATCAAAAGGCTATTGATTGCTAGGGCAAGAAATGGCATTAAAAATATTATGCCAATAATAATTATGCGGTTTGCATATCCTGATTGTTCGTAAATAATTAATTGTTGAAAAGATATTTGGCTACTTAAAATAAACGCAATAATTAAGGATGCGCTAATAAATATTAAGCCTTTCCAAATGTAAACCGCTTCTTTGTTAAGATAATTTTGATATTTTTTATAAAATAAAATAATCCCCGCGATGACCATAATAAAAATTAATAGGGATTTATTATTTTGGATGAAATATGTTAGATTAAGTATCCAATTTTCTTTGCCAACCATCGATAAAGAGAATGTTTCCTTTAAAGGGGCGGTGATTGCATTTTGGTTAAAACTAAATTTATTAATCTTTTCTCCGCTGGTAATTAGTAATATTAAAGGTAAAATTATCGCTCCGGCAACTATAATTAGAGTATTGATTAGACTATTTGTTAGTTTATTTAGATATTGGCGCTTATATTTTAATAATAGCCAGAGACTCCATATTAAAGCAGGGATGCCCGAGATTGGATGAATCGCAGCAGTCGCGACTGAAAAGATTATTGCTTTAGTTGGTTTTTTTTCTGTTAATCCGTAGATAATAGCGGCAATAAGAAAAATATAGCTTAAATTCTGCGGGGTACTGATAATAAATAATGGTAAACTGAAAGCTAACGTTAGCAAGGTCCCCATTAGAGAAATATTTTTAGAGTTTTCAGGTGCTTCCTTGAAAATATTAAAAAGTCTATAAATTAATTGGGGCAGTATCGCGGTTGCTAATACTGGCACTAAAAATTTATTAAGGATATAAATTGAAATTCCAAATAATTTATGAAGACTGATAATAAGACCATATTGGCCAAGGTAATAAGGAGTCTTAGGTAATATAAAGCCTGCTTTATCTATAACTTCCATGGCCGCTTGGTGTATAAAAGGATCAAATCCATAATTAATTTTATATACAATAATCGCTACCGCTAGGCTTAAAAAATAGTAGCTGCTGATTAATAAAAGTTTTATTTTTTTATTTACGTCTTTATTAAAAATAGTAATAATTAGAGTTAAGGAGCTTATGGCGTAAAAGAAGAAGAATAAATGATTAATCTTTTCCCAGGGAGAAATGAAGGCGGTATCACTACGACCTAGCCAAAGCTCTAGGCCGGACGCTACTAAAAATATTAAATAGATCGTTATATTGATTTTTCCGAGTCGCCCCGATTTATTGTCCGAGGAGATTGCGGATACAAAAGTCTCTTTTTTAACTTGAGGTTGTATAAGGGTGCTTTTGTTTAAATATATTATGCTAATAATAGATAAAATGACCGATAAAAATACGCCCGTAAGATTTAGGGCGTAAAAATAATAGATAATCGTGCTATAAATTGTTAAAATAGCTATAAAAATAACAGCATTTTGAGCAATTTTTTTGGCTATTTCTATTAATACTCGAATTTTCATATATTTACTATAATCATAGCAAATTCTTGCTAAAATTGGCAATTTCGGATAACATTAAATTGATGAAAATAAAGTTAAAACCATATATTAATTTAATAATAGTCGTTATATTAGCGACCGTCTTTTTCTTTTTAACCTCTAGTTTTGGTTATCTAACTCAAGACCCAGAGTATGTTAAATGGTCATCACCTGACGAAACCGCTAACTACTTTTTTGCTAAACGCTTTAGTGAGGGCGAAAGCATTGCTATGTTTGATGAGGCGGCAATTGTTGGTAATGGCATGATAATGCCTCGGA
This sequence comes from Candidatus Falkowiibacteriota bacterium, assembly GCA_903857815.1. Taxonomy (GTDB): domain Bacteria; phylum Patescibacteriota; class Patescibacteriia; order Patescibacteriales; family UBA12465; genus UBA12465. Next base: position 17,947 of record CAIOGK010000037.1, on the reverse strand, counting down.
GCGTAAGAAGCGATGAGGGTTGGCTGAAGCCAGTTAGTTTTTTGGGTATTATATTGTTATATGGAATTATTGGCTCAGTTTTTGGCTCAATTGTTATTTCTTATTTAACGCCTTTTTTTGCCGCTTTAGGAATAATTATTTTTTATCTTATTATAAAAAAGATATTTTCCGATCGTATTGCCCTGATTTCGGCTTTTTTATTAGCTTCTTTCCCAGTATATATTTACTATACCGTTAGAAGCATGTTTCATAATGTTTTGTTTATTGTTTTATTGATGTTGGGAATTTATTTTATTTTGTTAGCTCTAGAGAAAAAAGCAACAAAAGAAAATGATATTCAAGTTATTAAAATAAATCGTAAGTTTTTATCATTTCGCTTAAATTTAGGAGCTTGGTTAAAAATGTTGGCCTCATTTTTAGGCGGAATATTTATTGGGTTAGCACTCATTACTCGATTATCAGAAATTATTTGGTTAGCCCCAGCTACTTTTATTGTTTGGATTTTTTATTTTAAGAGATTCGGGATAACAAAATTAGCACTTATGATTTGTGGGCTATTTTTAGCAATTATTCCTAACGCTTATTTTAATCAAGTCTTATATTCCGCTCCTATTTATGGTGGTTATAATGAAATGAATCGTTCGGTAGATGATTTATCTAAAACTGGTTCGGCTATGTTGAAATCAATAGCTAATGGGGAGGATAAATACGGACCATATTTTGAAACAATCTATAAAAATGTTTTCTATTTTGGCTTTAATCAGGAGCAGTCAATTGCCATGGCCAAACATTACATCCCCGAAATGTTTCCTATTTTAGTAGTCTTGTTTTTATTGGGTTGGTTAATTTTATTGATTCAGAATATTATAAAATTTAAGAAACAGTATTTAGTTTATTTTTTAGCCTTTATTGTATTAAGTGCTATTTTAATATTTTATTATGGCAGTTGGAAGTTTAATGATAATCCGGACCCTAGCCGGTTTACTATCGGTAATTCTTATACGCGGTATTGGCTACCCATTTATTTAATGATGATGCCTTTAGCGGCTTTAGCTATTGTTAAAGTGAGCCGAGCCTTCTTTTTTGCGGGGCAAGAAATAAGACAGCGTTGGCGAAAAATTGCGATTAGTGGGTTACAAGCTGCTTTGGTTTTTTTGATAATTGCTTCGGGGACAATTTTTGTAATGTATGGCTCGGAAGAGGGAATTGCTTATTTGTATTATAATAATATTGCCGAAAAGGAAAACACTCTTAAAGTATTTGCCTTAACTGAAGCTGATGCGGTTATTATTACAAGATATTATGATAAGTTCTTTTTTCCAGAAAGAAGAATAATTATGGGGACTATTCCTAATGATGAGTTATTAATTGCCGTTAATAGATTAGTTAAATATTATCCAGTCTATTATTACAATTTTTATTTAAATGAAGCTGACGTTATTTATTTGAACGAAAGAAAACTCGTTAATTATAATTTAAAGATGACTTTAATAAAAAAAATGAATCGTAATTTTGGTTTATATAAATTAGAGTTAGCCCCGGAAAAAATAGAAGTAAATATTGATAAAATATGAAAAAAACTTTCCATATTATAACTATTGGTTGCCAGATGAATAAGGCTGATAGCGAGCGTTTAGCCGCTTTTTTAGAAAGCCACGGTTTTAAAGATAGTCCTGACTTAAATAAGGCTGGACTCGTGCTTATTAATACTTGCAGTATCCGGCAGACGGCCGAAGATAGGCTTTATGGCCTTGTTAATCAAATAAAAAAAGATAATCAGGCCTGCAAAATAGTAGTTACTGGTTGTTTGAGTCGTCGAGAAGATGTTCAAAAAAGATTATCGGAAAGAGTAGATGTTTTTATGCCAATCAACGAGATCCCCAATATTTTAGATTTATTAGCTAATCGAGAAATAAAAACTAAATTAAGTTTAGATGAAGTTAGATTATTGCAAGGAGAAAAATATTTATCCATCATTCCTAAATATCAAAGTAAGTTTAGTGCTTTCGTTCCCATCGGTAATGGTTGTAATAATTTTTGTTCTTATTGCGTAGTCCCCTATGCTCGTGGAAGAGAAGCATATCGTCCTACACTTGAAATTATTAAGGAGGTTGAAATGTTAGTTAGTCGGGGATATAAAGAGATAACTTTAATTGCTCAAAATGTTAATAGTTATCATGATAAAAAAAATAATTTTCCCATTTTATTAAAAAAATTAGTTTCTATTTCCGGAGATTTTTGGTTACGTTTTTCTTCGAGCCATCCCAAGGATATTAGTGATGAATTAATAAATATCGTTGCTCAAGAAAAGAAAATTTGCCCTCATTTGCATTTAGCGGTTCAGTCGGGTGATGATAAAATTTTAGAAGCGATGAATAGAAAATATACGGTTGCCCATTTCATTAATTTAGTAGATAAAATTAGAAAAGCCCGTCCGGAGATAGCCATTACTACGGATGTTATCGTTGGGTTTCCGGGAGAAACTAAGAGTCAGTATAATAATACTGTAAAATTATTTAAGAAAATGAAATTTGATTTAGCCTATATTTCACGGTACAGTCCGCGTCCCGGGACCGTTGCTTATAGCATGAAAGATAATGTTAGCAAGGAGGAGAAACAAAAGCGAGAAGAAGTCTTGGAGGTTATTCTTAAAAAAACCGCTCATGATAATAATGTTAAACAAATAGGTAGTGAGGCTCGAGTTTTAATTGAAGGAATAACTAAAAAAAATAAATATTACGGTAAAACCGGAAGTTATAAAATGGTAGTTGCCGATGTAGATGATAAGCCTAATAAATCATTAATCGGTAAATTTGTTAATGTTAAAGTTGAGAAAGTTGATAAATTTGGTTTTGAAGGGAAAATAGTTTTATAGATATTTGCAGTTATGGTAAAGAAAATTTTAAAACCTAAACCGAAAATTGTTATTATTTTGGGTCCAACGGCTAGTGGTAAAACGGCGCTAGGAGTTAAGCTTGCTGCTGAGTTTAATGGTGAAATTATTAGTGCCGATAGTCGCCAGGTTTATCGTGGGATGGATATCGGAACCGGAAAAGACTTATCGGAATATAGAATTGATAAGCAAGAAATCCCCTATCATTTGATTGATATAATAAGTCCTAATACAAAATTTAATTTAGCTAGATATCAAAAACTAGCGCTTAAAGCGATTAATGATATTTTAAGTCGGGGTAAACTTCCGATTATTGTTGGCGGAACTGGCTTATATTTACAAGCTCTAGCTGATAATTATAAGTTATCTGATGTAAAAGATAATCGCCAAGTAAGATTGGATTTAGAAAAAAAGACGACTGCGGAATTATGGAAAATTTTAATTGATATTAAACCCGACTTCGCTGTTAAATTAAATAATAGTGATAAAAATAATCCTCGACGTTTGGTAAGATATATAGAAATAATATCTGGCTCGGGCGATATGGTCCAAAAAAAGAGTTCAGCTTTATTTAATTTTTTAATTTTAGGAATCAATATTGATGATGAAAAAATGAAAGCTAAAATTCTAGCGCGCCTCACTCATCGCTTAGATAGGGAAGACATGATTTCTGAAGTTAAAGCCCTGAAGCAAGCCGGCGTTTCATACCCTCGTCTTATTTCTTTTGGCCTAGAGTATAAGTTTATTAGTTATTTTTTACAAAATAAAATTGGACGCGAAGAAATGATTGAAAAACTTGGTAATGCGATTTATCGTTTTGCTAAAAAGCAAAAGACTTGGTTCAGGCGTTGGGAAAAACAAGGTAAAAAAATAGAATGGATAACCAGTTTAAATGAAGGGAGCAAGAAGATAAAGGAATTTTTAAAAGCCTCGGATTAATCCGAGGCTTTTGTTATATAGGAGAACGCTTATCTTAATAGTTTTTCCAGTAATTCTTTAGTTAGTCGTGGGTTAGCCTTACCTCCAGTTTCCGCCATTACTTTCCCCAATAAGAATTGAACAACATTAGTTTTACCTTTACGATACTGTTCGGCCTGAATTTTATTCTCACTAATTATTTTTTTAATTGTTTCCTCTAAATCAGTCCTATTATCTATTTGTTCTAACCCCATTTTTAACATTATATCAGTTGGGTCTCCACCCTGATTATACATAAAATCTAAAATAGTTTGGCCGGCCGAAGAATTTATTTTATTCTGATAAATAAGGCAAATTAATTCTGCAAAATTTTCAGCGGTAATTTTTATTTGGGTAATATTTTCATTGTTAGCTTTAAGATGTTTCATTAATTCGCTAGCAATCCAGTTCCCAGCAGTTTTAGCTAATTTTTTATCTTGTCTATCGGCGCTATCACCATTAGCTTCTATCCAAGCATCAAGTTCAGAAATTACTTGTTCGCTCCAGTTGGCCAAATTTTTATCACTAATTAATATCTCTAAAATATCATCGTTTAAATTATATTCTTGCTTGAATCTTTTAAATTTATTGTATGGGAGTTCTGGTAAGCTAGCATTAATATTAGCTAACCATTCGCCGTCTATTTCTAGTGGTGGAATATCGGGTTCGGGGAAATAACGATAGTCAGCCGAGCTTTCTTTTATTCTCTGGCTTACTGTTTCATTTTTTTTATCGTCCCAGCCGCGAGTTTCACCAATTATTTCTTCATTTTTTTCGAGGATTTCTGTTTGGCGCTGAATTTCAAAAATAATTGCTTTCTCCAAAGCTTTAAAAGAGTTAATATTTTTAACTTCAACTTTATTATTAAGTTTATATTTTTTTAGAGGCTTTATTATTCCTTTTTCATATTTAAATTTTCCAATTTCTTGAATACTAACATTCGCCTCACAACGCATTTGGCCTTTTTCCATATCAGCATCGCTTATCTCTAGATAGCGAAGTAATTGTTGATATTTCTGACAGAATTTTTTAGCTTCAGCCGCATCTTTAATAACTGGATCGGTTACTAGCTCCATTAATGGGGTTCCGGCACGATTAAAATCAATTAAGGTATTATTTGAGCCTTGAGGATGAAAAGATTTTCCTGTATCTTCTTCGAGATGGATTCTTGTAATTGAAATATTATCATCGCCGATTGTTAAATATCCTCCGTAAGCTAGGGGTTGGTCATATTGAGAAATCTGGTATCCTTTTGGTAAGTCAGGATAGAAATAATTTTTACGATCAAATTTTGAGAAACGATTAATTTCACAATTTATAGCGAGGCCAACGGCAATTACTGATTCGATGGCTTTTTTATTGGGAACAGGTAGGGTTCCTGGATGGCCAAGGCAAATAGGGCAGACCGTCGTGTTCGCCAGTTTACCCTCGGAGTCATTATCACAAGAACAAAACATTTTACTTTTAGTTTTTAGTTCAGCATGAATTTCTAGCCCGATAATAGTTTGATAAGCCATATATTAAATTTTAATTTAAAATTTACCAGAGCTGCCGAAGCCGCCCTCATGTCTATCGGTAATATCCTCTATTTTTCCTTCTTCTAATTCGGAAGCAGCAATTTTTTGAATAATAATTTGAGCAATTTTTTGGCCGGGAATAATATTAAATATATCTTCGCTGAGATTTTTTACTACTACTTTTATTTCTCCGCGGTAATTAGCATCTATTACTCCACCCATGGTTGTTATACCTTCATTTGCTAAACCACTCTTATCCCAAATTAATCCCGCGTAACCATTAGGAATAACCATTTTAATTCCAGTCGAAACTAACGCTTGGCCATAGGCGGTAATAGAATAATAATCATTAGCATATAAATCATAGCCCGCATCACTAGCGTGAGCTTTTTGAGGAATTTTTGCTTCTAGGGAAGTCTTTTCTACTTTTAATTTAATCAAAGATTCTATTTGGTTAACGGGGATATTGGTAGTAACTAAAGTTGGTTCGAGGCGGGTCTCATGGTTTGTTATTGGCGGAATCGGAGTTACGATAGGGGCGGGAGCTACAACGGAAACAGAATTTACAACGGGGGCCGGAGTAATATTGTTAAAAATTAAATCACGGTTTTTAAGAATTTGTTCATTAGCGCCAATTAAACTACCAATTTGTTCAAAGCCGCGTCCAGTTTTTGCTTGGTGAACTATTAGTTGACTAGTAGCGAGCCAAACTAAAAAATGAATAGATTCTCGGCTGAGAATTTGTCCGTTATGAGTACATTTTATTAAACGAAATCCCGGAAGAGTATTAGCAATTTCTAAATAGGTTTGTTCGGCTTGCTTTAAATGATTAAAATTATTTTCATGAATATCAGTAGTTTTGCCCGCCCAATCTTCTCGCGCTCTTTCTTTAGCGAGAGCAAAGGATATCTCTGGTTCTACTTGTAAAACGATAGTTAAGTCGGGTTTTGGAATTTCAAAGATTTTATATTCTAAATCATATAACCAGTTAAAAAAGACTTTTCTTTCAAGGGGATTTTCTATTTTACATCCTTGATGACCTAAACTAGCGCTAGTATATCTATTAGCTAAAACAATTTTTCCGTCTTGTAGCCATTGTTTTATTCTTGAGCTCGCATCAAAACGGTCAACCGCATAAAATATGGAGGCTTTGTAGGGGTCCACTTCGTTGGCTTGGCCATATTTACCAGAAAGATATTCTTCTACGAGTCCGGCGGACTTGGTATTATATTGAGGAAAATCAGCCACCGCTACCGCATACCCTTCGGATTCTAATTTTTCTTTTAATAAATTAAGCTGGGTGGTTTTTCCAGAGCCATCCGTCCCGTCGATTACAATAAATTTTCCAGAAGAGTTTTCCATATTTTTATTTTTTTATTTCTAAGAAAATATTATCTAACTGTTTGTATAATTCTTCGAGTGTCCCGTTATTATCAAGATGATATTTACCGTGGCTCATAACGGTTGGGATTTCTTGTTCAGCTTCTTTATTGCAGTCAGCTAAGAAATCTTCTAAACTTTTTGTATCGTCGCCTATATTTTCATTACGAAGCTTCATTCTTTCGTAGCGAATATTAATATCAGCATCAATACTTATTAATTTAAATTCCGGTAAACCACTTAGATGGATAATATCGTCCATGCGTCTAACACCATCAACGATTACTATGTCCCCCTTATCAGTTTTAGCGTCTTCGGTTATTACTTTTGCTAAAATATCACTTCCGAATCTATTTCTTAAATCAAGAGATAAATCCTGCATATTTTCTCTATCAATTGGTAAATATAAACGATTTAAAATATCTCTTAAAACTGTAGAAAATTTATAACTTGAGGCATTATATTTTTCTTCGATATATTTTTTACTTACGTCTTTTCCGCTCGCAATAGGACCAACAAGGCCGATGATTATTTTGGACATAATTATTTTTTAATAATATCAGCTAAACCTCGTCTTACATCCCAATCATCTAAATCTAAATCAGAATATAATTTCAGGTTAGGAAATTTAGTAGTAACTGCTTGATGCATTTTATGAGCAATTGTTCGTAAGGATGGGTGGACAGTTTTGTTAGAGCGAAGCTCAATTACATAAACTGCAGCTGGAAGAGGGAAGGTAAAGCGACAAGCGACGTTGAAGCCGATGGCAATATAATATTGTTTAATTTCGGGCGTTGTTTCTAGCTTATCAATTAATATTTTTTGCGAAGTTATTAAACTTATTGCTTCGGCGCGTAAATCTTCAGGGAGCTGTTCTAAATACCAATTACTGAAGCCCAAGTCAGTAGTTAATAAGGGCATGCGTCCGACGCCGTTACGATGACGTTGAATATCGCGGAAAGAACCAAAATCTAGTTTAAAATCAAAAGTAAAAGTTCCTAAATCTCCTAAAAAATTAGGTAAACCAATTTTTGGTGGGCGAGCATCTATTATTTCTTGGTACCTCGCGAGTTCGTCTTCTTTAACAGTTGTATTCATTGAAAATTCCGCAGGAGATTGGGGGTTAAAATACGAATGATTAGTAACTGTTTGTGCGCGATAAGCTTCTTGGTCATTATTTAAAATATGAGAAAAACTATGAGCATATTTTTCTTTTAATTTTTCAAGAATTGTTTCAGCGCTTTGGCGAACTTCAAGTAAGGGGTGGTGGCGAAGTAATACGAGATGGTCCCAAGCTTGACGAAGATTTGTATGCCAACTAAGTTGGGTAGTAATTCCGGCGGGGAGGAAGCCGCGCATAATATCAAATCCGCGGGCTTTAATTGCTTTTATATAAACTCCTTCATCTTCGCTTTCTTGGCGAGGGAATTTTATCATTAAATATTGTTGAATTTTTTCTTGATTATTGATATAAAAATTCATCCAGTTATCAAGAATAATTTTTGAATCGGGAGTAGAGATGGGATCAATAATTTCTTGTTTACCCATATCAATATAACGAGTGCTAGTTTCTTGACCACTGTATAATTGCCAATCCTGAATAGCTTTATCACCTAAAATACTAATATTTTCAATAAAAATTGTGGTGCTTCCGCAGTCGGCAATACTAGCATGACCATAACCAACGTAAAACGTCGCCATGAATTTACCAGAACCGCTTGCTTTTACTTTTTCAACGTGTTCAGTTACGCTTTTAGGGCTTCTAGAATAAAGTGCTTGCATCATTGCTACGTCTTCCGGATTAAATTCGTCGTAAATAAAGATGTTTGACATATATTATGTAGATTATTTATTTTTGTATTAATACTTTGTCATTTCTTCCGATAAAAGTACATACTCTATTCCAGCTTCTTGAAAAATTTCTTTGCTTCTTGCTCCCGCCTGATAATCTTGAGCACAAACTACACGCTTTATCCCAGCATTGATAATCATTTTTGCGCAAGTATAACAAGGAGACATTTTGCAATATAAAGTTCCGCCTTCAAGAGCAATCCCCATGCGGGCTGCTTCGCAAATTGCATTTTGTTCGGCATGAGCTGTACGGATGCAATGATTAGTTTGGGATCCGTCGGCATGAGTAACCATATGCATTTCATGACCAACTTCATCGCAGTGTGGCGTCCCAACCGGAGAGCCAACATAACCTGTAGAAACAATGCGCCTATCTCTAGTAATCACACATCCGGTTCGTCCACGATTACATGAACCACGACTGGCAACCATCTCTACTATTTTCATAAAATACTCATCCCAAGAAGGTCTTTTATAAATTTCTTCGGGAATATTTTGAGAGGTTGATGATTGTTGTTCATTCATATCTTTAGAGATTAATTATGCAGTTAAAAATTAGGATTCTTATGCTTATATTTTAATATATTATTACAATAAAATAAATCTTGACAGAAGGTGTTTTATGTCTTACACCCTTTCAAAATGCGTCAAAAGAGGATAAAATGGTATTAGGAACTAGCCTAATTTTTTTAATCCGTCTTATTGTTTATATGTTGAGTAAATTTAGAGAAGATTTGGCTAATAATAAAGAACTTTTCTTGAAAGTGAAGGTTTTTCCTAATTCTGGCAGTAATGAGCTTAAAGGCGAAATGGCCGATGGTACGCTTAAAATAGGCGTAGTTGCTCAAGCTGAAGATAATAAGGCAAATATTGCGCTAATAAAGTTTCTAGCTGATGAACTCGGGGTGCGAAGATATCAGCTGCAAATAGTCAGCGGCGCCTCTGATCGTTTTAAGGTAATCAAGGTTGGTCGCTAATATTTTATGGACCTATCCGTTATAATCGTTTCTTGGAACGTAAAAGAAAAATTAAAGCATAATCTTGAAGCTCTCTATAATTCAGAGGGCGATTTTAAATTTGAAGTTTTTGTGGTTGATAATAATTCTGAGGATGGGAGCGTTGAGATGGTTCAAGAAAATTTTCCGAACGTTCAGATAATTAGAAATTTAGATAATTTAGGTTTTGCTAAAGCTAACAATCAAGCTATAAAGTTAGCAACTGGAGATTTTATTTTATTACTTAATCCAGACATGCAAGTTAATCAGAGTACTTTATTAAAATCTTGGGATTGGGCTAAACAAAATAAACAGGCAACTGTTACAGGAATTAAATTATTTAATGAAGATGGTTCTCTTGTAAAACAAGTTAGACGCTTCCCAAAGTTATTTGATCAATTGATGATAGTTTTAAAATTACCACATCTTTTCCCTCAGTTGCTCAATGAATATTTATGTAATAATTTTGATTATACCCAAGCTAGTAAAGTCGATTCGATTCGAGGGGCCTTTTTTTTAATTAATCTTGAAAATTATAAGAAACTCAGCGGTTTAGATAAACCATCTCTCGATGAGCGTTATTTTATCTGGTTTGAAGAAGTTGATTTTTGTCGTCAGGTTCATAAATTAGGTGGAGAAGTTTGGTATACTCCAGTAGCTGAATGTTTAGATTATGTTGGACAAAGTTTTAAGCAAGTTAAAAAAAATAAGACGCAAAAATATTTTTCTGATTCAATGTTAGCTTACTTTAGAAAATGGGAGAATCCGATTGAGGCTAAAGTTTTAGCAGTTGCCTGGAAAGCCGTAGGCTTAATTGTTAGATGATTTATGAATAAATTAGTAGGCATAATTTTAGTTAATTATAAAGATTACGCGGTTCAATATTTATTGCCTTGTCGTGATTCTTTACGTATTCAAAAATATCCTTTAGATAAAATTAAGGTTTATATTATCGATAATGATTCTTCTCCTCAAAGTTTTTTGTATCTTTCGGAGAATTATCCTGAAGCTAAGATATTAAAGCGTAATGATGGTAATTATTGTGCGGCTAATAATTTAGGTTTTCAAGAGGCAATAAAAGACGGTTGTGAGTATTTGGTTACTGCTAATATGGATACGGAAATGACGCCTGATTGGCTAATGGAATTAGTTTTTGCTTTAGAGAATAATCCTGAGGCAGGAATAGCTCAATCTAAAATACTTCTTTATCCTAAAACTGAAGAAGCTAAAATTCATCCTAAAATAAATACTCTTGGCAACCGCTTCCATTTTTTGGGTTTTGGTTTTACTTCTAAGTATAATTTAGACGACCAGACAGTTGTTGGTTACCCGGAAATTAAGGGGTATGCTAGTGGTTGTTGCTTTGTTACTAAGCCAGTTATTTTTCAGGAAATTGGTGGTTGGAATGAGAATTATTATATGTATCATGATGATATTGAATTTAGTTTAAAGGCCAAATTAGCTGGACATAAAGTTATTTTAGCGCCCAAATCAGTTATTTTTCATAAATATGAATTTTCTCGTAGCGTTCGAATGCTTTATTATATGGAGCGTAATCGCTATTTGTTGGTTGCTAGTTTTTATCCTATAAGATTATTACTTTTTTTATTACCAGCTTTTATTATAATGGGTACGGGGCTATTTTTCTTTGCATTATTTAAAGGATGGATAAAGACTTGGTTGCAAACTTTAGCTTATTTTTTAAAACCAACTTCTTGGCGAGAGATAAAAAAATCGAGACAAGAAATAAAAAAGATTAGTAAGTTAAAATTTACAGATTTAGCAGGGGAGATTGAGGGAAAAGTAGATTTCCCGGAAATAGATAATCCGCTCCTTAGATATGTTGGTAATAACTTATTGGATTTTTATTGGCGTCAGGCAAAAAAAATAATTTAATATGGAATTATCTATTATTATCGTTAATTATAAGAGTAAATCTAAACTTGAAAATTGTTTAGAGTCTATTGTAAAACAAGATTTTAATAAAATAGGTTATGAGATTATTGTAATAGAAAATAATTCCGGTGATGATTTATCTGATTTACGAAATAAGTATCCGAATATTAAAATTATATTTAGTAAACGTAATTTAGGAATGGGAGGTGGAAATAACCTCGGGATTAACATCGCCCAGGGAACATATATTTTAGTTTTAAATCCTGATACGGTTATTACTAAAAATGCCATTGAAATTCTACTTACTTATCTATCCAATAATCCTCAAGTAGGGCTAGTTGGCCCTAAATTATTATATCCCGATGGAACGTTACAGCTTTCTTGTTCTCGTTTTCCGAAATTTTTTATTCCAATTTTACGACGTACTTTTTTAGGCGAATACTTTAAAAATATTAGAGATAGTTTTACAATGAGTAATTTTGACCATAAATCCATTCAAGCGGTTGATTGGTTAATGGGCTCTTGTTTGATGTTTAAAAAATCTCAGATTGATAACGCGGATAAAGTTTTTTTGCCTCATTTTGACGAACGCTACTTTATGTATTTTGAAGATACTGATTTAGGCCGAACATTTAATAGTCGTGGCTTTAAAGTTATTTATAATCCGTTAGCAGTGGTAATTCATGATCATGCGCGTGAGAGCGCCAAACATCCTTGGTATATTGCCATTTTTAAAGATAAGATTACCTGGGTTCATATTAGTTCGTGGTTAAAATATTTCATAAAATGGGGATTTAAAATACCCCACAAAATAAAATAATATGCAAAAAATAAAAAAAGCAATTTTTCCGGTCGCTGGTTTTGGTACTCGTTTTCTTCCGGCGACTAAAGCTCAGCCTAAAGAGATGTTAACGGTAGTTGATAAACCGGTAATTCAGTATTTAGTTGAACAGGCAGTTGCCGCCGGAATAGAGGAAATTATTTTTGTTACCGGTCGCGGAAAGCGAGCAATCGAAGATCATTTTGATTATTCTTTTGAACTCGAAAAAACTTTAGTAGAAAAAAACAAATTGGATTTAGTTAAAAAAGTTCAAGAGATTGAAAATTTAGCTAAGTTTTCTTATGTTCGTCAGCCAATTCCTTTGGGGGATGGGCATGCTGTTTTATGTGCCGCCCATTTAATTGGAGAAGATGAGGCAGTCTTAGTTATGTTTGGTGATACTTTGTACGATGCCGAGATTTCTCCGGTTAAACAAGTAATTGATGTTTATGAAAAATATGGCGATACAGTGATTGGTTTATCAGAAGTTAAGCCAGAAGAAGTGAGCCAGTTTGGGGTAATGGGCGGGGTTGATTTAGGAGACGGCGTTTATGAAGTTAAACAATTTATTGAAAAACCAAAAATGAGTGAAGCGCCATCTAATTTAGTTCAAGTTGGAATTAATGTTATTACTCCAGAAGTGATTAAGATTTTAAGTAAAATGAAAAATGGTAAATCGGGAGAAATTAGATTAGCCGATGCTTATGATGAAATGCTTCAACAAAATAAACCGCTTTACGGCAAAAAGATTGAAGGCGAATGGTTGGATACGGGGAATAAGTTTAATTTTATTAAAGCTACTCTTAAACTAGGCTTAAAACATGAAGAAGTAAGAGATAGGTTGCAGGTTTTAATTAATGAGCTAAGTACCAAATAAATAATTAAATAAAATATTTTTAAAAAAAGGAGGTTTTGCCTCCTTTTTGTTATCCGCTTTTAAGTTTTTTGTTATAATGCACAATATATACTTCCGTACTAATTAAATAAAACATCACGGCTTTTTGTTGGTAATGTGCTGCGGTAAAATTAGCGATGCTCTCGATTTGTGTTTTTGAACACGAGATTCTCACCGGGATCATTTCTTCTTTAAATTGAACATTATCAGGACCAATCCATATTCCTTTACTTTTTTTGAAGATGGTTAAACCTTCGGCTAGTGACTGGACATAGTGGTCCCATTCTTGATGATATTCAACTGAAAACTCATCGAATGAGTTAGAAAAAGCGGGAATTAATATTTCCCAAAGTAATTTTTTCATTGTTATTATTTTTTTTAAGGTTCGACAATCGATTTATATTTTTGCAGTTTATTGTAGAAGCATTTTATAGACTCCGGGCTGATTTCCAATTTTAGAATAGAAGTATAAAAAATTATTTTTTTCATCAAGTAGGGGATAGGCAATATTTTCGGATTGAAATATAGTAGTTACTATTCTGGTTTGAGTATCGACGGCATTGATTTTATTATCAGTTGAAAATATAAAATAAAGCCCATTTTTATGCCAGATTATATTATTTATTACTTCGCTAACGCGAGTGATTAAAGTTGATTGACCGCTATCAATATTAAAAATATTTATTTCCCAGTCGTTGTTATAGATTATTTCTGATTCATTAATCCATGACCAGCTTTTAATCCCCCTGATTACAGAGTAGTCATTCATGTCAGCAGGGTTGATTAAATAAAGAGTCAAATTTTTTTGATCGTATAAGCAGATATACTTAGAATCTTCATATTTAAAAATATAATCACCTACCGGTGGCAATTCGATTTGTCCTGATTTTTCTCCAGTCTTTGCGGAATAACTTTTAAGAGTTATTTGGTTATTATTTTTTACAACCGCAAACATAATCTCATTTCTTGATTCAAAGTTTAAATATTCTTCGCCTTTAATAATTGTTGAGATTGTGCGATTATCGGACTCAATTCTATTAATTGATAGTCCGTCGGAATAATAAATTAAATTATCAAAATTGCTATAATGCCAAATAGCCTTTTTTTGCCCGATTAAAATAGTTAAATCTATTTCCTCATCTTTTTCCGGGTCCAATATTTTTCCGTCTATAAAAAGTTTATTGCTATTTTTTATCCAATGTCCCGGAGCATTTTTATTAGTTTCAAGAGTAAATTCATTTCCATTCTTCAGATTAACGATTTTTCCTTCAGTTGCTAAATATAAATATTTACCATTTTCATTCATAGTTAAATTCCCGGGAGCGCTCAACGATATTAACAAGGGGAGATTAGATAAAAATAAATTAATATCTTCAGCAAAAGTAGTTTGTCCAGATTCTATTCTTATTTTTCTTTCAAAGGGCCAATAATTTTCTCTTTCTAAACGTAATATGTATTCGCCTGGTAAAATATTTTTTATTTTTGCTGGGGTAGTAGTATAGTCTTTTTTGCTGATACTAAACATCGATTTTTTTTGAGGTTTATCATTCAAAAAAATAGTCGCATCTTTGGGGAGGGTTGAAATATTAAGCATGCCTGTTTTTTGTAAAAGGCGATTAAATTTTAAAGGCCAGCTCAAATTAAATTTATAGCCCGAAGCATATAAAGAAATAAGAACGGTCATAATAATAAATATGGCGACAAAAGAAAAAAATAGAAAATCTCTAGCGGCTTTGGACATAAAATTATTCTACGCGGCTGATATCAGCGCCAATTAATCTCAATCTTTCATCGAGTTTTTCATAGCCGCGATCGATTTGATAGATATTATCTATTTCGGTTAATCCTTCCGCAGTTAAAGCCGCAATAACTAAGGCAATTCCAGCGCGAATATCGGGACTAATAATTTTTTTACCGTATAATTTTGTTGGTCCGCTAATTACAACACGATGAGGATCACACATAATAATATTAGCTCCCATTTGCGAAAGCATATCAGTCCAAATAAGTCTCCTATCATAAATAGTTTCTTGGACTAATGAAACGCCATTAGCTTGAGTCATTAAAACAGCATAAGGAGATTGTAAGTCAGTAGGGAATCCGGGGTATTCATGGGTTTTAATTCCATAAGCTTTAATATTTTCTGATTTTTTCATGAGTAACCAGTCGGGACCAACTTCGTAATTTACACCAATCTTTTTAAATATGTTTAAGAGATTTAAAATGTGTTCTGGGTTGCAGTGAGTTATTTTTATTTCTGATTTAGTTGCGGCCGCTAACAGCGCGAAAGAACCCGCTTCCATGCGGTCGGGAATAATTTCACAATTACCAGCTTGTAATTTTTTAGTCCCTTCAATAATAATAATTGGAGTTCCGGCGCTTTCAATTTTTGCTCCTTGCTGATTTAAGTATTTAGCTAAAGCTTCAATTTCTGGTTCCATGGCGCAATTTCTTAGGATAGTTTTTCCTTCAATAAGACAAGCGGTCATAATTAAACTTTGAGTTCCGGTTACACTAACGGTTGTAAAGAAATAATCGAAATTATGAAGCTTCTCAGCACTGATATGATAAAATTTTTCACCAATTTCAACTTTCGCCCCCATTGCTTCATAGCCTTCAATAAATAAATCTATCGGACGACCACTGGCGCCAATAACACATCCGCCTGGGTGAGGGAAGCTAACTTTTCCAAAACGTGCTAAAAGTGGCCCAACAAACATCACGGAAGTCCTGAACTTATCGGCAATTTTAGCGTCTAATTCGGTTTTTGTTATTTTAGCGGTATTTATCTCAACACTATTTTTTTCTCTTTTAATTTCCGCACCTAAATCCTGAAGCAATTCTAATGATTTATCAACCCCATCAATATCAGGCAGGTTGGTAATTTTAATGGTTTCGGTAGAAAGTAGGGAAACGGGTAGCATTATTTGAGCATTGTTTTTAGCTCCGCCGACAGCGATTTCGCCAGATAATGATTTTCCTCCCTGAATGATAAATTTTGGCATAAGTATATATTGACAAAATATTAATAAATTGTTGTTTGTTCTTTTTGAGCCTTAAGCTCTGTTATTACAATCACTATAAATCATTTGTTGACATTTTTCAAATATTTGTATAATATTAACTTGTTCAGAATTAACTCTGATTTTTTATTATAAAAAACGCTGATTTAAAACTTAGACTTAGGTTAGCGCGTTTACAAGACATATGTCAAAAATAGCTGTTATTAAAACCGGCGGCAAACAATATAAAGTTGCTGAAGGAGAAACTTTAAAAGTTGAAAAATTGTTAGCTGAGAATGGAACTAAAATTACTTTAGATACTCTTTTAATTGCTGATGGCGACAAGGTTGAAATTGGTCAACCGTCATTAGGTGAGAAAGTTGAAGCTGAAGTTATCGAAAGTGGTAAAGGTGATAAGGTAACCGTAGTAAAATATAAAAATAAAACTCGTTACAAAAAAACTGTTGGTCATCGTCAAAGATTTACTGCCTTAAAGATTGTAAAAATTTCTTAATACCGTAAATACATTTTTAAATAAAAAACCGCCTATTTTCAGAGACGGTTTTTTTGTTTGGCTTTTTTTAGCATTCTTCTGGTTCGGAGTTTATTTATAAACAGTTTTCTTTTGTAAACCAAAATTTTTACTAGTTTAGCCAATTTTCTTG
This sequence comes from Candidatus Falkowiibacteriota bacterium, assembly GCA_903857815.1. Classification (GTDB taxonomy): domain Bacteria; phylum Patescibacteriota; class Patescibacteriia; order Patescibacteriales; family UBA12465; genus UBA12465. Next base: position 1,076 of record CAIOGK010000037.1, on the reverse strand, counting down.
GCAGCTGCTTGGCATTGTTTGTATTAGGGCGTAAATTAGCAATCGCAAATAGAATTAATTCTACTTGATTAGAAACTTTAGCGTTAAACAATCCAATTACATAAAAAACGAACAGTGTTAGAGCCAAGATGATTAGAATTATGGTAATCGTCAGGGTCATCATCTTTTTTTCCTCCTTCTTTTAGTTTGTACTATTTTATTTTATTTCATTTCGATATTTTAAAGCGCTAGCTAGGGTTGTCTCATCCGCATATTCTAAATCTGAGCCAGCCGGTAATCCTTTGGCTAATCGGGTAATCTTAACATGGTTTTTTAATATTTTACTTAAATACAAAGAAGTGGTTTCGCCTTCTAGGGTAAAATTTAGGGCCAAAATAATTTCTTTTATATTTTCTGTTTTTATTAAATTTACTAGTTTATCAGTATTTAAATCTTCTGGGCCGATATCATTAATAGTATTAACTAGACCACCGAGAACAAAATAACGACCGTTATATTGTTTGGTTGATTCGATAGCCGCCAAGTCTTGAATATTTTCCACGATACATAGGGACTCTAAATTACGGGCCTCATCACTGCAAATAGGGCAGGGGTTAGAATTAGAAATAGAAAAACATTTTTTACAGATAATAGTTTTTTGTTTTAGTTCAGTAATTGCTTGAGCCAAGCTTTCTAATCTTTCCTCGCTTTGGTTTAATAGATAGAAAGCATAGCGTTCAGCTGTTTTCGGTCCGACGCTTGGTAAAAAAGAAAGTTTATCTATTAGATTTTGAATAGCTTGCGGGTATCGCATTTAGTTTAAGCCTGGGATTCCTCCCATGTCTTGTAATTTTTTAGCCATCAATCTTTGAGCTTTCTTTACAGCTTCATTAAAACAGTTTTTTACCGCTTCTTCTTGGGCGGGTTTGTTTAGTCCTTCATTGAGACTAACGCTAACCGCCTCCATATTGCCGTTTAAAACTATTTTTACTCCATTTCGCTCTTCGGTAATTGTTTCTTGAGCTAAAGCGTCCTGCATAGTTTTAGCTTGGCTTCTTAAATCTCTAAATTGTTTTAATTTGCTAAACATATTTATT
>CAIOGK010000036.1 GCA_903857815.1 Candidatus Falkowiibacteriota bacterium | reverse complement strand
TTTGTTGTTCTGAATAGAACATTATTTTATTTCAAATTTTATACAAGGTATTTATAATTAATACGCTTGTCGCCGTTGAGCTGTCCTAAAATTATGTAAAGCACAAGCTAATTCCATTACCATATCATCGTAATTATCTGTTAGATTACGGAATACATCTTTAACAATTCGACAACGTTTTACACCAGATATGACATGTTCTACTACAACTCTAATACTTGATATTAATCTATTTTCTTTTTTTTCTTCAGGAGTTAATTCGCCACCTCGCGGTTTCTTTTTCGGTTGAGATATGTCAACACCCTCCATTTCAAAACCTTGAAATCCTGAATCTTGATAACAATGAGTTCCTTTTGGTAAACTTATTTGTTCTTCATCGCAAATTTTTTTATCATGTTTTTTGCCTTCGTGTGTTTTGCTTAACCCCTTGATTTGATAATCATCTTCGCCGACAATGATATTATTTTTGACCGTGTGCCTTTTCTTTTTTCCACTATAAAACATTCTTTGCGCATTATTATCCACAGGACGATTAATAGGTCTTTCTGTGGCATCAATAACAGTGTTTGGGGGGCTTCATTTTTTAAATCGGCCACAATTTCATCCGATAATCTAGGTGGTACAAAGCCATCTTTTTGCAATGCCATTTTAAGAACCAGACTCAGTTTATAGATAAGCTCATTTGCTTCAGCCTGACTCATTTCAAAGGAAAAAGCAAGAATTTCTTGCAGTGGATATGTCTTTAAATAAAAAAGAATAAAAAATAATCTATCTACTGCTGATGTTAATATTGAGGGTCTACCTCCTTTTTTTATATCTTTTTCATTTTCTTTTGTATATTCGTTCCAGCATTCATCAAAAGTGATAGCTAACTTATCGAATTCTTTAACTGAAAGACTTGTCATACTTAAAAAGGATTTCTCATTTTGTTTTGCTGATTCATAAGAAAAATGTTTCATTTTAATATACTCCTATTTAACCGAATATTGGTATTGGATATGTTTCTGATAATGTCTAATAAATAAAAATTATGTGTTTTATATACAAAAATCATATAATCATTATATAGTTTTTGTATTATTATCAAATTTTTTTGAAAAATAACTAGGTTAAAACCCAGCTTCTCTGAGTTTATCGGCAACAAACTGATCCCTTCTCGTTTCAAAGTCTGGAATCCTTTTTATGATTCCAATACCTGCAATGGGAGTATTTAAGCCTTTCTTTTTTATTGTTAAAACTGCAAAAGAATCAAGTCCCATTTCTTCAATAATTTGATTTTTAAGCTCTTCTTTTTCGGTCTCACTTAATGAATTTAAAAAAGTTTCCTTAGCGGTTCTACCGAATTCAGATAAAAGTTTAGATGTTAATTCTTCTTTTTTTTCAGCTAAAGCCTTTTCTTTTCTTGCTTGCTCTTCTTTTTTCTTATTATCAACTTCAAATAATGAAACATTGTTTGCATAATTATTTTTAATGGCATTCAACAAGAAACCACTAAAATTTTTACTTATATTACCGTCTTTATGCTCATTTTCAGCATAAATAATATTTTTTTCTATTTGCTCGATTTTTACCAATAGCACCAATTCATTAGCTGTTTTTTCTGACAACCCGTATTTACTAACCAGTTTATTTTTTATGGCTTCTTGTTCTTCTGTTAAAGGCGATGGTAGTTCTTTTTTCAAATCAACTTTAGTTACGGTTTCCACTTCACTTTTAGCAGAACCTTTATTATTT
>CAIOGK010000035.1 GCA_903857815.1 Candidatus Falkowiibacteriota bacterium | reverse complement strand
ATGTTATCAACTTCTGCTGACATTTTAAATTTAGTTTTAGCTTTATCGGTTGCAGTTTTAACTTTTTTTCTGTCCCTCGCTCTTTATTATTTTATTTCCAGCGCTCAAAGAATTCACCGAGTGATTAAACAGGTAGAAGGCGGCGTGACTAAAGCCGAAGAGGTTATTACTTTAGTGAGAGAAAAAATAAAAAATGGCTCTGCTTATTTGATGGTTTTAGCTGAAGTTGCTAAACAGGCGGTAGAATTTGCTAAAAAGAAAGATTGGGTACCTCAATCTGAAAATAGTAAAGCCAAAACGAGTAAGAAAAGATAATATTCTAAAATTTGTTAAATAAAAAAAGTCGTAACTTAATCGGTTACGACTTTTTTGTTTGATGCTTTTATTTACAGTCTTTATTGCTACATTTATCTTTACCGGAAGCATTAGCTATAATTAAAGCGCCACATTTTTTACAATCTTTTCCAGTGGGTTCTCCTTGATAAGCATTCTTACATTTAGGATAATTATTACAAGCATAAAATACTCCGCGTTTGCTAAATTTTTTTACTATTTTCCCCTCGTGACATACTGGACATTCAACTTCTTTACCGTCGGTAGTCCCAATATTTTTAATATTTTTGCATTTAGGATAAGCTGAACAGGCTAAAAATGGACCATATTTCCCTACTCTAACTTTCATTGGGGAACCGCATTTATCACAAACCTCACTAGCATATTTTTTTTCCATTTCTAATATTTTAGGATCCGTAGGTTTTTCTGGCGCCGCTGTTCCAGCCACTCCTAGTTTTTTAATGTTATGACATTCCGGAAATCCACTACAGGCAAGAAATTTTCCAAATCTTCCGGTTTTAATAATCATTTTTTTTCCACATTTGTCGCATATTTCAGCTGATTGTTCTTCTGGCATAATGTCGCTTTTATTAATTTCTTGATATTTATTTTCTAAATTTTTACTGAACTCATCATAGAATTCACCGATAATTGGTTGCCATTTTTTTTCTCCATTAGCAATTAAATCTAAATCATCTTCCATTTGAGCGGTAAATTTATAATCAACTATTTTGGGAAAATGTTTTATTAACAGTTCGGTAACAACAAAGGCAATTTCTGTTGGTTTAAGTCTTTTTCCATCATCTCGCTCTACGTAATTACGAGCAATTATGGTTGCTATAGTTGGTGCGTAAGTAGAAGGTCGACCAATACCGTATTTTTCCATTTCTTTTACTAATCCCGCATCGGAATAACGAGCCGGAGGATTGGTAGTATGTTTTTCTGAAATTATTTGTTTTAAGTTTAATTTATTATTTTCCTCTACGATAGGCAATATTTGCTCTTTTGTTTTTTCTGGCCAAACTTTCAAATATCCGGAAAAAGAAATAGTTTGTCCGTTGGCGCGTAAAATATATTTATCAGTTTTTTTGTTTGCCTCAACGTCTATAATTGTTGCATCTAAATTAGCCGGAGACATTTGGCTGGCAATAGAACGTTGCCAAATAAGGCGATATAGCCTTTCCTCGGTACTATCTAAACTGTTTTTTAATTCATCTGGTGAGATAGCGGCTTCGGTTGGCCTAATGGCTTCATGAGCTTCTTGAGCATTTTTACTTTTATTTTTAAATACCCTTCCCTCAGAACAATATTCTTTTCCTAAATTTGTAGTAATCCAATTTTTAGCTTCCGCAATAAATTTAGGAGATAAATTTAAGGAATCAGTACGCATGTAAGTAATGTGTCCCTTTTCATATAATTTTTGAGCTACCGTCATCGTTTGTTTAGCGCTGAAGCCGAGATGGCGATTAGCGGCCTGTTGGAGGGTTGAAGTTGTAAACGGTGCGGATGGAGATTTGCTAACTTTCTTTTTTTCTAGCTTACTAATTATATAATCACATTTTTCTAAGTTTTCTTTTAACTGATTAGCATCCGCTTCCTTAATAGAAAGTTTATCAAAAGATTTTCCGTTTATTTTTAATAATTCAGTTCTAAGCTCTTCTTTTTTACTAGTAAAAAGGTCGGCGCTAATTGTCCAATAGTCTTCTTGTTTGAAAGCGTTAATTTCTTTTTCTCTTTCAATAATAATTCTAGTAGCGACGCTTTGTACTCGACCAGCGGATAACCCTTTAGCAACTTTTTTCCATAAGAATGGTGAAAGTTTGTACCCTACCAAGCGGTCTAGTATGCGTCTTGCTTGTTGAGAATCAACCATGTTTAAGTCTATGTTTCTAGGATGACTTAGGGCTTCTAAAATAGCGTCTTTGGTAATTTCATGAAATACTATACGTTTAGTTTGGGTTTCATTTAATTTTAAGGCCTGAGCTAAATGCCAGGCAATAGCCTCTCCTTCACGGTCTTCATCAGAAGCTAAAATAACCTCAGCTGCTTTAGCGGCTGCGGTTTTTAAGGCGCTCACGGTCTTTTTTGATTTAGCGGGGATTACATATTTAGGGGCAAAATTATTTTCTAAATCAACACCTAATTCCCTACTAGGTAAATCACGAATATGACCAAAAGAAGATTCTACTCGATATTTACCATCTAAAAATTTACTAATTGTTTTTGCTTTAGTTGGTGATTCAACAATAATTAAATTCATATTTTCTAAATATTTATTTAAGTTAAATACTCTGGCTCAAAAAAACCATCATGATTTTTTATAGCCCCCGATATCTCCAATATACTTAGTGTACTATTTATCTTAGAGGTGTCAAGTTTTGTTTTTTTTATTATTTCATTAGTGCTTATATGACTTCCTTTAAGATGAGTCTGATAAATTAAACTTAATATTTGATTTTCAGTTTCATTTCTTGGTTGGTATTTTGTTTGTTGTAAGCTATTTAATTTATCATTTTTTAGATTCGGTTCAAGTTTAAAATTTTCGAGAATATCATTAATATTGGTAATTAATTTAGCTCCTTTTTTAATTAAATCATTGGTTCCAATTGAGGAGCTAGAAAAAATATTTCCTGGGATTGCTAATATATCCCGATTTTGATCTAGGGCATGGCTCGCCGTAATTAATGAGCCTGATTTTTTTTCAGCCTCTATAATTAAGATAGCCTGGGAAAGACCAGAAATAATACGGTTACGTCTAGGAAAATTACTTTTTTGAGCCGGGGAATCTGGTAAAAACTCGGAAACTATTAAACCACCTTGTATAATAATTTGTTGAGCTAATTCTCGGTTACGTCTGGGGTATATATATTTTTTTTGTAATCCAGAGCCTAAAACGGCAATTGTTTTTCCGCCAGCAATTAATGTTTGTTTATGAGCTAAAGCATCTATTCCAAAAGCTAATCCGCTAGTGATAATAAAGTTATATTGTATTAGGGTTGGAATTATTTCCAAGATTATTTTTTCTCCATAGGTAGTATTATTTCTTGATCCAATTATTGCTAAAAAGTTATTTATTTGGTTAACGATGGAAATATCCCCTTGATAAAATAATATAGGAGGCGGGTCATCAGTTTCTAAAAGTAATTTAGGATATTCTTTATCGTGCCAACAAACATAAGCAATATTTTCTTGTTCTAGTTGGTTAAGAAGATTATTGAGCGAATAATTGTTTCTCCAATTAATAAATTCTTGAGCTAAATTTTCATTAATGCCTGATAATTTTAATTTTTCTAGAGATGCTTTAAAAACTTCTGATAAATTAGGAAAATATTTTTCTAACCGTTTTATTCTAATGGGACCAAATGAGGGAAAGGCTACTAAATGTAAGAGATTTATAGATTGTTGATTATTTATCATATATTTTGTCTTTCTTTTATTATAAGTATTATAAGAAAAACAAAATAAAATCCCGCTAAAATGAAAGAGCGAGATTTTATGCCGGTTTTATTAACTTAAAGTAAATAATTATTTTAAATCAGCTAAAGAATAATTGGTTGCTAATTTTTTTAGCGCCTCCAGCTCTATTTGATTAAATGGCTGAAGAACAAATTTTTCGGCTGGGATTCTAGTTCGTAGCAACTCATTTTTTACGCCAATTCTTAATCTTTTAAATTTTTTAGTTT
>CAIOGK010000034.1 GCA_903857815.1 Candidatus Falkowiibacteriota bacterium | reverse complement strand
TTTCGTTTCACGACCTATCATTAAACGATTCATATTCTCTAGCTCGTCTCTTTGGCTAGATAAACGATGTTCGCGTTCATGTCGCAAAGAGATATCATGGCCGCTACCAGCAATTCCAATAATATCACCCTCATCGTTTTTAAAAAGAGTATTATATAATTCTAGCCATAAACTACCAGACTTGGTAACGACCTCAACTTCAATAACATCGTATCCAGATTGATAGCTCCTATCAACACTAGTTTCAAATTTCTTTTTATTTTTACCGAGAAACAAATCAAATACTTTAATCTTTGATATTTCTTCGTTGCTAATACCTATCTTATCACAAAAAGATTTATTCCATAATAACATTTTTCCATTTTTATCAAATAAATAAAAAATATCAGGTAAAATATTAAGCAATCCTTCAGTCATCTTTTTTTCAGCACTTAACGCTTCGCGAGAATGAAAAAATTTTTGAATATAAATCAAAAGAAGAATTGATAAAATATACAAAAAAACCGATATTCCGAAGCAATAAATCAACATTTTGGACAAATCATTATTATAAATATCCGTCTTAATATCTATCCCCAAAACACCAATAATTTCATTATCAGCAAAATTTACAATCGGCTTAAAAAAAGAGTAGAATTCGCCATACTCATCTGAATAAGGGCCAACAAAAGTAGCCTGTCCATTTAAAAATACGGGGAACAAATTTGATGGCGGATTAAGATATTTTTCTCCTGGCGGCCCATAATCCGGATCATTGGACTCAAGGGAATCAACTAGAAAAAGGATCTCACCACCATCCTTTTTCATTGAATATACTGAATCTACGCCATCCGCCACAAACTGTTCTCTTAATTTAATTAATTGCTCTTTTAGACGAAGGAAATCGACGCTGGTATCGCTTAATGAATTAGCGACTGATTCTACGCGATCAGGATTAATAGCGGCTAAAGATATGTTTAAATCACGTTCCAAGTGATTAAACATTTTATTTTTTTGCACACTAGATGCAATATAATAAACAAAAACATCAACAAAAATGAAAATTACAGTAATAGTTAAAATCCCAATTAATAATTTTCCTTTTCTTTTCATAAATATTACAAATTATTTTAAACCATTTTCCCGAAAACATTCAATATATTTTTTGTCCATATTATCCAAATGGTCAACCAGCCAACTTTCTAAAAAATCAATCAATTCAAAAGAAATTTTTGTCTTATCTTGAGTAAATTTTTCTTTAAAATCTAAAACTTTTTCTTTTAACATAAGATGTTCATGAATATGTTCTTCGGCGCCAGCAAATTTAAAATCTTTAAAATATTTTTCTTCAGTTTCAAAATGATTTACAGCGTAAACGGCTAACTCATCTAAGATTATCCCTAAATTTTTCTGGGACTGGAAATCCATTATTGCGCCATATAGCTTATTTAGCAAAGAAACAAAATACTCATGTTGTTCATCTATTTCTTTAAACCCCAATTTGTAGTCATCTTTCCAAATAAAATAAGTGGCCATAAATTTAAGAATAATTATTAACCATGAATTATATTTTTATATTATACCACAAAAAACAATAAAAAAACCAATAAAAACAGCTTATTAATTTGACGTCTCGGCACGGTAAACTATATAATTAATATAATAAGTAATAAAATTTGGATATGCGCAATAAAACAATGGATGTAATGCTGGCTTTAGGGATATTTTTTGTAGTTACCGGCCATAATTATCAGCCAAAAATCTTTATACTACCGGCTTACACCTTCCAAGTAGCCATATTCTTCTTTGTTTCTGGCTATTTTTTTAAAGCACAACCGAATTTAAAAGAAAAACTACTGTGGATTAAAAAAAAGGCTATCCGACTTCTAGGGCCCTACTTTATTTATAACATTTTTTATGCATTTTTAACTTTTTATTTATTATCGCGAGGAGTCTCTCTTGGCGTTTTACCGGGAGAAAAATTTGATTTATACAGATTCTTTATTACTCCATTTATTAACGGTCATCAATATTTTTTATATCTCGCCGCCTGGTTTGTTCCCCAATTGTTTATAATTCATCTGCTAGCACAATCATTAATAATAAAGGAAAAACGTATTTATATTTTAATTATTTTCGCGGTATCGCTAGTCACATCTTCACTCTTTATCGATAAATACAAGCCCGAGCAAGGCGAGCTCTTATTAGTTTTAGGTCGCACTGTTTTTGGTTTAAGTTTTTATATTTTAGGGAAACTATTTAATATTTTTGAATTAACAATAAAAAAATATCTAGTCAGACCGGAAGCATTTTTTTTAATATACGCTGCTTACGTTAGTCTAGAATCATTTTTTGGCGGTTTCAGATATTCTTTAGTGGTCGGAGAATTTTCTAATAATGCCCTAGTTACCATGGCGGGAACAAGCTGCGCCATCATAATAATATATATAATAAGCAATTATATAAGTACGGCTATTCCCGAAAAAAGTTTTATTTTAAAAATTGGCCAAAATACTTTTAGTATAATGGCTAATCATTTATTGGTATTTTTTACAATTAATTATATCTTGTACCGTTTCGGATTAATTGCTCCAGCCTCTTTATCTAATGTATTTTTTAATTATCAAGCAGAAAAATTTTGGTTTATATATATTATTTTAGGGATAGGCCTGCCTCTATTATTTTCTCTCGCTTTAAATAAAATAAAATCTCAAATTAAACATTCACCCAATACTCAATAAAAAATTGCCCTCAGTAACTACAGTTACTATGCCATCAACAACTTTAAGGGCCGACTCATCGTCGAGACCATAAACATTCTTTTTAGTTTCCTCAGCAGTTTTCTTTAAAGTTTCCTCCATAGGATGTAGACGCTTAGGAGAATTAAAATGAGGATAAATATAAAAATCAACAAAATTTAAAGCGATTTCATTTTTATAACCAAAATTATCTTCATAATATTTCTTTTTATCATCACTAGTACTAGCTAAACTCGGGTTTGTTACTATGCTCCCAGCGCTGATTCCAGCATAAACTTTGGTTTTTAATAAATCGGGCAATAATTCAGATAAACCTGATTTTTGCAACCAATACATTAAATGATAAGTATTCCCTCCTGAAAAAAATAAAACGTCTCCATTTTCTATTTTTGGCAACCAAACTTCTTTAGGAAGTGCGGAAATATCCACAATATCAATAAATTTAAATCCTTGTTTTTTAATATTATCAAGATCATTTATAAACCAATCCTTACTCCCCCGGGCAACATTCATGGCTGTTGGTATAAAAACAACCGTAATCTCTGATGCCGGTTTTCCAACTAACTCAAGCAACGCCGTCGCAATCGATTGGTTAGAAAGGCCATTAGAAGTTAGTAATAATTTCATAAGATTATTTAAATTATCATGCTACTGATGCTAATTACTTTTTAATTTTTTATTATTTTTATGTCTATTAAAATCTCGTTTTGTTTTTTTATCCAAGTTTTTTTGTAGAGCTTCTGTTAGGTCAACTCCAGTTTGGTTAGCAAGACAGATTATAACAAATAAAACATCGGCTAATTCGTCGCCCAAATTATGGTCTTCGTCTGATTTTTTAAAACTTTGGTCTCCATATGTTCTAGTTATAATACGGGCGACTTCACCAACCTCCTCAGTCAACTGGCCCAAATTAGTTAATTCTGAAAAATAACGAACACCAACTGTTTTAATCCAATCGTCTACTCTTATTTGCGCCTCTTTTATTGTAATTTCCTGCATAAAATTTAATTAATTTTATTTATACATTTTACCACAAATAAAACAAAAAATAGAGTTTAGGCTCTATTTTTGTCTTACTGCGAAGAGGATGGGGCGATGTTGAAGCGGTATTATATAAAAATACTAATATTTTCAATATTACTCAGAGATATCACAAGCAAAACTAAAATCATCACCTACTCCACCTCCATTATATATCGGGATAATTAATTTTAATTGTATAGTATTGTCAGTATCAATCAAAGAAACAATACGATTTTTAAGCTCATCGGAAATATTAGCGGTAGTAATTAATTTTGAATCTTTTATGATACCTAAGCGAAAGAGTAACTTTTGATCATCAACACGATTTATCCCATTGCCGTTCGCAACATTTGCAGAATAATAATTATAGAATAGCTGTTGTGCTTCATTAACGGGATTGTAAAATACTAAGTATGCTTTTGTAACTTTTTTATCCTCTTCAAAAGAAGCATCTTCAATACGTTGCAAAATCTGCCCTTGTACAATAAGGCTCCCTGCCTTATCTTTTACTGATACCATGCTGTTATTAGAGTTGCTCTCCTGATAATCCTTGTCTTTCCAAAAATCGCAACTACTTACCTCGGAATTATCAATGGATGGCGTTGAAGAATTAGTATTTTGATTTTTAACTTGTTGCTGAGGATCACTAACTTGATTTTTTGCCCCTTCATTATCAATTTTTATTTTATTATTGTTTGATATTGAGCAACCAGAAAAAATTAAAACCAAGAATAAAACAGAGGCCCCAAAAACTTTTTTCATAAAAATAGGCTTAGTAAAATTTATAAAACAAAAATAGCATTTTTAATGATATTTTGTCAATCTGCGGAGAGGGTGGGACATAGTTGGAGCGGTACTTTCAAAAAATCAGTTTTTTCTAAAGATTTAACAAGAACTCTAAACTTGCAATTATTATAAACTATTTTGCCATTTGTATAAGCCAAACCATCTAAATTATCCTAAAATAGCTCATATTTTTTCTGATTATGCTATTATAGAATATATAAGAAATCAGTATGACCACTTTTCAAATTCGCCTTATCGCTATCATAGCCATGATAATTGACCATATCGGTCTTTTCTTTTTTCCACAAATTATCATTTTTAGAATTATCGGACGAATATCTTTTCCTTTGTTTGCGTGGCTAATCGCCAATGGTGCGCGCTATAGTCGGAATAATGATCGATATCTGAAAAGATTATTTACTCTCGCCTGTTTATCTCAAATTCCATTTACCATCGCCAATGTTTTAGTAGGTAATAATATTTGGTATTTTAATGTTATCTTTACGCTTAGTTTAGGATTAGTCGCGATTATACTGATTAATAAATCGAAAGAGGATCTCACAAAAATACTGGTCGTTTCATTAGTCGTGGTCGTTTCATATCTTTTTAATACGGACTATAGTTTTGTGGGGGTGCTTTCAATTATTTGTTTTTATTATTTTCATAACTCTCCTCAGCGCAATCTACTTTTACAATCAATTATATTCAGTTCTCCCTTAATTTTGTATACTATAAAAAGTCTTTTTAATCAGGGATTCGTGCATTTGGAGCCAATCTATTTTGATTACTTTTTCGGCCTCTTAACTGCGCTTGCTTGCATTTATTTTTATAATGGCCGCGAAGGCCTCAAAGCAAAATACTTATTTTATTTATTTTATCCTGTTCAGTATACTGTCATAATAATTCTCTTATTAAAATTCATTAAATAATTATCGACGGAAAAAATCGATTATTGTTTTTAATTTTTTTAAACTTAAGAAATTAAATTACAGTTAAGTTAACATTTCAAAAAATAAAAAAAATAACAACACTTTTTGTTGTTATTTTTTTATGCGGAGAGGGTGGGACTTAGTTGGAGTGGCTTTATAACTCTTCTCCCATTTGTTTGGTGGAAGTTTGAATATACCTTTTAAATACTTCATTTTCTGGCTCTATTGAATTCAGCTTATTTATTGCTTCTAATATCTGCTCCTTTGATTTAATTAATTTTGCTTGCTCCTGCCCGCTCTTACCATGAATAATTTTTTTCCCTTTATATCTTTGGATGTCCAAATATAGATTTCTAATAGTATTAACAAGAAAATGTTCTAACTCTCCAGTGACCATATTCTCGGCTAGCTCTACTTTATCAGATATCTCATCCTTGATTAGACCATCCCCATTTTTAAAATATTCCAATAATCTTTTTGAAAATAAAGATAAATCGGTTTTGCCGCCCTCTTTTAATTTTTGCCTTAACTCGTCAAAAATATTCAAAAAAACGGGATTTCTTTTTATTGCCATTTTTATAGAGCTAGCAGGCAACTCTCCGGGAATATTTATTCTTTGCTCGCGCGGAAGATTTTCCCAAGTTCCATCCGGCAACATTTTTTTATTCAAATTCATTCCAGGATGTTTAATACCGGAGGAGTGTGTATTATGAATTGACTCTTTAAACATTGAATGTTGGTAGTTACTCCAAATACGGGTTCTAATAACATCATTTACATCTTCGGGTATCTGATCGGGGGTGGAGAAAATGTTTGGCCTTCCTTCGGCGGTACTATGAATCTTATATTCATCAGTCGGCTCAATTATTAACATCACGCCATCGTCAGAATTTAAATTTTCTGGTCTAAATTGTCCTTTTTCTTCTAGTGAAAGATGTTTTCCTCTATTTTTGACCCACTCCGGCCCTCTTTTTATTTCATTTTCAATAAATTTAAAACTATAATCTGGCGAAAGCGTAAGACCTGGAACATGTTCTGCAAATTTAAAACTTCCATTTTTTTCTATTTTTTCTAAAAGTGGCAAAAAAGTGGCATGATAATAATAACGATAATCAGGCCTTTTTTCTTTTTCAAAATAAGTTTTATGCAGTTCAAACCCTGACGCACCCCGTTCTTTTTCGGGTTGGATATTAAGTTGTTCTCTTCCTCTAAAAATCATAATTAAAATTTATTATTAATTTAATTATAACATACTGTTCCGGGGCTATAAACTCCCTATCAAAAAATAGCCCCAATTTGGGACTATTTCCAATCTGCGGAGAGGCGGGGATTCGAACCCCGGATAGAGGTAAACCCCTATAACAGGTTAGCAACCTGCCGCTTTCGACCGCTCAGCCACCTCTCCAATTTTACTTATTTTACACACTGCCGCTTTCACGAGCTAAAGCTCGTTTCGCCTACGGCGAGGCCCACACTTGACCGCCTACGGCAGTCACAGCACCTCTCCAATTTTTTTTATTTTTATGGTATAATCACTATATAAAATATCAAAACCATTGTCAAACAAAAATATGGCAGAAAATAACTTAAAATCTTTAAAATGGCAAGTTCCCGAGTACCATTCTCCGGAAAGAGGTCGTTCTTGGTATATTATTGCTTTAATATTTATCGGCATATCCCTATTTTTTTGCTTCTTCACTATCAGCGCCTGGCATTTAAAATTCCTTGGTTATAACTCAAACTTTCTATTTGCCCTAATCATGATTATGGCAGCGATAATTACTCTCTTTAATGAAAATCGCCCCCCAATGATTGTTAATGTTGAATTAGGGCCAGAAGGCATACAAGTTGGTTCTAAATTTTTTGATTATGATGAAATAAAAAATTTTTCAGTTTTATATAAACCAAAACAAAGTGTAAAAAGCATGTACATCGAATTTAAAAATTCTGTTCGTCCTCGCCTAGCTATTCCTCTTCGCCGCATGGACGCGCTTACTGTCCGTAACTATTTAGTTAGATATTTAGATGAAGACTTAGAAAGAACTAATCCGCCGCTATCTGAACAGTTGACTAAACTGCTAAAACTATAATAAGATAGGAACAGTTTTTTAGCATCCATCGTTCAACGGATAGGACGCCAGCTTGCGGAGCTTGAAATCCAGGTTCGATTCCTGGTGGATGCACCAATGGAATTAATTATCATGATTAATTTATCCTCAAAAATAACCGACCTTTCCCGAGTGGGAGCAGTCGGCGCAAAACTACTTAAAAAGCTTGGTCTGGAGAATATCCAAGACCTGCTTTTTTATTTACCTTTTCGTTATGACGACTTTAGTTCTCTTTCTAAAATATCAGACTTAAAAGTTGGGCAAATTGTAAACATCCGAGGTGAAGTTCAATTAATCCAAAATAAGCGCAGTTTTAAAAAACGTTTAAATATTACTGAGGCGCTGATAAATGATGAGAGTGATTCGATTAAAATAATTTGGTTTAACCAACCTTTTATTGTTAAAAATATTAAAACAGGCGATATAATATCTCTAGCAGGACGCGTATCGGAAAGCCAAGAACAATTAACCATGTCTTCACCTCAATATGAAAAAGTTTATTCTAATGAATTAATTCACACTCAAGGACTCATTCCTAATTATCATTTAACGGAAGGACTTACTCAAAAACAATTACGTTATTTTATCAAACAAACTATTCATTTAGCCGGGGTAGTTGAGGAATGGCTCCCGGCTAAAACTATAAAAACTTTTGAATTACTTAATTTAAAAGATGCTTTAAAACAAATTCATTTTCCTAAAAATTTAATAGAAGCGGAAGCGGCCAAAAAGCGTCTAGCTTTTTCAGAATTATTTTTGCGCCAATTAAAATCGCAAATGATAAAAAAAGAACTAAGCGAACAAAAAGCGTTAACTATAAAATTTCAAGAGAAAGCAACCCGAGAATTTGTAGCCTCTCTCCCCTTTCAACTAACTAGCGACCAGAAAAAAACTGCTTGGGAAATTCTTAAAGACATAGAAAAATCACGACCGATGAGCAGATTAATAGAGGGCGACGTGGGAAGTGGAAAAACTATTGTTGCCGTAATGGCAATGTTAAATGTTGCGTTAAATAAAAAACGTTCAGCTCTCATGGCGCCGACTGAAATACTAGCTGAACAACATTTTAGGTCTTTGAGTAATTTATTCAAAGGTTTAGATATTAGTATAGAACTAATAACCGGTTCTAAAAAAAATAAAGAAATAGGAAAATCTGATATTTTAATTGGAACCCATGCCTTAATTCAAAAAGGCGCAAATTTTCAAAATTTAGCCTTAGCTATTGTCGATGAACAACATCGTTTTGGTGTTAACCAACGTCAAAAAATTCTTGATTTTAATAAGAAAGATAATTTTGTTCCTCATTTTCTTTCCCTTACCGCTACCCCCATCCCCCGCTCTTTAGCCCTAGCAATATATGGCGATTTGGAACTTTCTATAATTAAAGAAATGCCGATAGGGCGCAAGAAAATAATTACTAAACTAGTAAAAGAAAGCGAAAGAAAAAAAGCTTATAATTTTATTAGACAACAAATTAAAACGGGGCGACAAGCTTTTGTAATTTGTCCGTTAATTGAGGATTCCGATCAATTAGAAACTAAATCTGTTAAAGCGGAATATGAAAAATTATCAACAGAAATCTTCCCTGATTTAAAAATTGGGTTACTTCATGGAAAAATGAAATCGGTTGATAAAGAAATAGTAATGAAAAATTTTCTAGAAAAGAAAATTGATATTTTAGTTTCCACTTCAGTTATTGAAGTTGGGGTAGATATTCAGAATGCGAGCGTTATGGTAATAGAAGGAGCGGAACGTTTTGGGCTAGCTCAGCTTCATCAATTTCGCGGTCGAGTAGGAAGAAGCGAGCATCAATCATATTGTTTATTGTTTCCTTCTCAAGAAGAAATCGGAAGTGAAAAAACTATTGATAGATTAAAGGTGATGGAAAAATATAGCGACGGCTTTGCGCTCGCAAAAATTGATTTAAAATTACGTGGAGCGGGAGAAATATATGGCGATACTCAAAGTGGATTTCCAGAATTACAAATTGCTAGTTTGTTTGATTACGAGCTAATTAAAAAATCAGCCGATGAAGCTGCGGAAATAATTAAAGAAGACACTAGTTTAAAAGAACATCCTCTGTTAAAAATAAAATTAGGTGAATGGGAAAAATTAATTCATTTAGAATAAAATAAATTTCCAATATAAAATTTGGACAAGAAAAAAAGCATCTTTTGAGGGATGCTTTTTTTAAGACTTTTGTAGTCTTAAGGCGTTTAGGCCTGATCGGATTGAGTTGTGGTTTTTGAGTTATAAAGGAACATCAGGCAACTAGATACAGTTATTAGAAGCCATATCAGAGCTAGCCAAGGACAATCCTTGATAAAGTCGCGGAGCCAGTCTGCAATCCCTCCCGATTTAAATCCGGAGATAAGTAATGCAAACAAGGAAATAACCCCCCAAGCTAAACCGATAAAACCAAGCACCAAATAACTTATTAGCGCAATGCTAAAAGTTTTTTCCACTCTTGGATGAGCTAAAATAGCTCTTACAAAAGCAGTAAATGCTTTTCTTAATTTTGACATTTTTCTTTCAATACGAAGAGACGCGGTTGATTTCATATTATTTCATTTAAGTTAATTTCAAAGTACTAAAAGCATTATAGCATATTATTAAGCTATTGTCAATACTTAAGAAATATGTTATATTTTTACCTTTATATTAGCCATACTTGACAATATACTATTTATGTACTATCATATATACATACTTTAACAAAAATTAATTCACATGAGCAAGGTAAAAATCATTCGAGCTATCTGCGAAAGAAAAAGTGGCTCGATTCAGAACGTAAGAATGGAAAACAAGGTAGTGGTTGCCGATTTTATCGGCGAAGTAAAAAAGGAACCAAAAACTGTTCCATTCACAAATTTGCGGTTTCCACATCACAAGGCCAAAACAGCGGCCGAAGAATTAAAAATTGGCGTATTAAAAGCCAGCGAAGAAGCTGACACAAAACTCCAATTAGCGTAAAGCAAACAAACCGAGAAAACAAAAGCGAGCCGGACTTCCCCCAGCTCGCTTTTTTCTTATCTAAATATTTTTATTTTATAAACTCAACCAAATCATCTAAATTTTTAATCTTAGTAATTTTTAATTTTCCAGATTTAATCTCAACATTTGGAATAAGCGCTGCTTTAAATCCTAAACGCTCTGCTTCTTTTAAGCGTTCTTCTAAACGAAAAATATTTCTTACTTCCCCACCTAACCCAACCTCTCCCAAAACTATAGTATCGCGTTTAAAATTTTTATTTAAGTAGGAAGAAATGATAGCGGCGACCGCTGCTAAATCAAGCGCGGGATCAGAAATTTTTAATCCGCCAACAACATTTAAAATTATATCTTGCACTAATAAATTTATTTTTGTACGTTTAGAAATTACTGTGCTTAAAACTTGTAATCTATTTAAATCAAACCCGCTCGCTTTTCTCTGCGGGTAACCAAAAACTGTTTTTGAGACTAAAGCCTGAAGGTCTATCATGAATGGTCTTGTCCCTTCAATCACGCAACCTAAAACTGAGCCAGAAATATCACCAGTATTAGTTTCAATAAAAACTGCTCCAGGATTTTTTACCTCTTTAAACCCCAGACTGGTCATCTCTAAAACTCCAAGTTCATTAACCGATCCAAAACGATTTTTAGTAGAGCGCAGCAAAGAATAGTTATGGCTAGTTTCTGATTCTAAAGATAAAACTGTATCAACAATATGCTCTAAAGATTTTGGTCCCGCGATTTGCCCATCTTTAGTAATATGGCCAATCATTAAAACTGCGATATCATTTTCTTTGGCTAATTCTAAAAATTTAACGGCCGTGGCTCTAATCTGGCTAATTCCTCCAGCCTCAGAAATGACCTGACTTGAATAAACAGTTTGAATAGAATCAACTATCAAAACATCTGGCTTAACGGCTTTAGCGGCCGCAATAATCCTTTCTACGTTAGTTTCAGAAATAAACTTAAGATGTTCTAAATTACAGTTTAACCTATCCAAACGGCTTTTAACTTGAGCGGCCGATTCTTCACCGCTGGCATAAATAACTGATAAATTACTAGCTTGGGACCCAGCGATTTGAGCAACTAAAGTTGATTTACCAATACCCGGCTCCCCACTTAATAAAACTAAAGAGCCAGGAACAATTCCTCCCCCTAGAACGCGGTCAACCTCTTCTAACCCAGTTTTTAAACGCTTGAGCGCTCCCGCTTTAATACTACGCAAATCTAAAATTTTAGCCGCTCCAACTTTTTTAGCATCCTCAATTTTTTCCTGATGCGAATCTATTATTTGCTCACTTAAAGTGCCCCACGAGCCACATTCCAAACAGCGCCCACTCCATTTAGGAGATTGGGCGTCGCAATTGGAACAAGTAAAAATTGTTTTTATCGAGTTAGCCATAATTTACATAAAGTGTGAAAAACTATTTAACCCAATAGGCTTTATCAACTAACCAGGCGCCATTTATCCTTTGTAGAGTTAATTCTATATCCTGATTATAGGCCGCTCCTTCATTAGCTTGGCCAGTGCTTTCTCGACGCTGAGTAGAGACTAATATTTTAGCGGTTCCAGCAGTTTCATTATATTCAACTACCTTACTAGTTAAAGCAACTGTAGTAATGCCATAATATTCCTCTCCGTTTTTTACATTAGCTCGAAGCTCTTTAACATAATTATCAGCCCAGTCTTTCATGTTATCAGTCATAAAAATATTCAAATCAGAAAAGTTACTATAATTTGAATAATTGGAAAATGAACCTAACCGTTCTGAAAATGATTCCGCTAATTTTGCGACATCAGCTTGATTAGTTTTATGCTCCTTTTCTTTGCTAAGATCATAAAGCTGTTCATTGCGTGGCCTATCGCCAGGAGTAACTGTTGGATCCTGCGTAGGCTCGGCTGGTAGCTGACCAGTTACAAAAGGTTCTTCTATTACTGGAGTTGGTTGAGGTTTTTCCCTCCCAGCCAAAAAGCCAAAATAAATAATGAGACCCAAAATGATTAAGCCAAGAATAACAATTATTATTCCTACTGACTTGCGGTTAGTTTGCATATTTTTAAAATTTATTAACTATATAACTAATATAATTAGACACTACCTTCCTCTTGTCGACTTTCATCAAATTCTTTTTTTGCTTCTTCTAATTCTAAGAGCTGACGCGGGTCAGAAGTTATTAATTGGTCCTCTGTATAAGAAGCAACAATTTTCATGGCTACGTGCTTATTCCCAGCAAAGAATATTCCCTCTCCAATACCACATTCTAAAAGTAAATATCTTTCGCCTTCAGTTAAAATAAAAGTTTTTTGAACTAAATCAATCGCCGCTGGAGATTGTTTAAGTAATATCTGCAAAGAAGAATTATTAACAATCGCCTGGCCATAAGGGGATGTCAAAAAGTCGTTAACATCCTGAGTAATAGTAGTTACTCCTAAATAGTATTTGCGGCAACGCTTAACAAGGGCAAAAATAAATTTAGCACTATCCTCATGTTGCATCATCCACCAGGCCTCATCAATAACTAAGATTCTTTTTTTCATCTCACTCCGAACAACATTCCAAATATAATTAACAATAGTATAAATCGCAATCGGACGAAGCTCATCTTCTAAATCGCGAACAGAAAAACATACTAATTGATTATCCATTTCCACATTAGTCGGCGAATTAAGTAAACCCGCAAAAGTTCCTTTGGTATATTTTCTTAAACGCAAAGCAAGCTCTGCCCCACCCTCCATGCCATCTAAAACTTGCTCTAAATCGGACATCGTCGGCGGTTCTATTTTTGATAAATCAGAATCAGGAGTAATATCTTTTTTAGCATATGCCTCTAGTAATGCTCGATCAACAATTGAATCTTCGTCATAATTTAAAGCGCCTAACATTAAACGCACCAAACCTTTCAAAGTAATAACCGCGCTTCGAATAATATCTTTCGGTCTCGCTTCGCCACCAATAGAACGTGGCAAATCAAAAGGGTTAATTTTATTTTCGCTTGATAAAGAAATATTAATATAAGTTCCGCCTACCGCTTCCGCTAAATGTTTATACTCGTATTCGGGGTCGATAACGATAACATCGGTTCCTAACATTAAAGAACGTAAAATTTCTAACTTAATTGCATAACTTTTCCCCGCACCAGAAGTAGCAAATACAACCGAATTAGCATTTTGCAAAGAAAATCTATCAAATAAAATTAAACTATTATTATGACGGTTTATACCATATAAAATACCGCGGTCGCTAGTTAATTCACTAGATATAAACGGAAAAGAAGAGGCAACCGGTGAAGAATTCATATTGAAAGCAATATATAATTCATCATTACCAAGCGGTAATGTAGAATTAAAACCTTGCTCGGATTGATAATAAACACGACGTGAATAAACTAAACGCGAACCAAATATATCTTCAACCTGGTCGGAAATTCTATCAAGATCTTCCATATTATCGGCATACAAAGTTACATAAAGAGCAAACTGAAAAAACTTTTCCGTTCCTTGTGTAAGTGCATCGCGCAAATACTCAATATCACGCAAAGCGGTTTCTCTTAAAGGATCACGAGCGGCGCCCTTTTCGGCATCAGAAATAATTTGCGCCTCCAAAGTTCCAACTTTATTTTTTAACTGTTTTAAAATAATAGAGCTAGAAATCGGGTAAAAGAACATCGAGATATCGAAGGTAAGATTTAGATTAATAATTGGGGCAAACCAACCGATAGAAATATAACGCGGATAACTAATAACAAAAATAGTTCGTAAAAATTGATCACCTAAATATAGATGGTTAGGCTTTACTTTTAGACTAGCCGGAGAAATAATATCTTTCACTGATAAAACACCACGCCTAAAAGCTTTTTCTTCCTCAATTACTTCTCTAGTAAGCACCGGGTCAGCCTCAATTTCCGGCTCGGCATTTTTAGAATTAAAAGTAACCGGGGTATTTAAAGTTATTTTATTTGGATCCTCTCCTTTATTAAAATTTATCATATTTAAACTTAACTAGCGCCAAATTTCATTTTTTCTAATTCGACTAACTGCTGATTTTTAGCAGTTTCCGGATTATACGTTTTATAATAAAGCTCAATCAAACTTTGAGTATCAAGTCGAGCAACGGCAACTCCCATGGATTCCAATCCGCCGATTGCACTATCTAAACGACGATCAAGCATTTCTTGATAACGATTAAAAGTTTTTTCCTTAAGTTTAATAACTGTCGCTGGTCTAAGCGCTTCTTTAATTAAACTAAAAAATCCTTTTCTCTTATCAGTTAACGGGTCATAAGGAACAACAACTAAAAATCTTTTACTCATAATCCTACCGAGGGAAGTTAATTCTTTAATATATTCTATATAATCAGTAGTTTGTAATTTTAATAATTTATTAGTTTGAGACTTTTCCTTCTCCTTTAGATAATTTAAATAATTATCAATATCTAACTCTCTTGATTGAACAACTATCTGTAAAGTAAAACTAAGATTATTTAGAAACCTGACATAAGAACTAATAACGGCATTCTGTTCATCTTCACTCTTTAAAGCAAAATTAATACTGGAAACTAATAATACCGCCCTAAGGGTACCGTCTTTCATAATAACCGTATTATCTTTAATCTCAGCAATATCTAAATATTCCTGAGTAGAAACGCCGATTTTGTTCCCTGCTAATTTATTAGCCATAAAAAAAATTTATTCACCTTTATATCTTCCTTGGGTATCAACAATTAAAGCTACCTCTGCTAAACGAGATTTTTTATAATATTCCTTTGGTTCAATCTTAACTTCTAACTTAGTAACCACATCAATATTTTTTTCCTTATCACGCATGATAGTATTATTATTCCAAACTCTTAACTTTGGTCGGCGGAGAGTTTGCGTAGCATTTAAGATAAAGAAATGAAAAGGGCGGCCATTAATTTTAACAAAAGCAAACAAAATGGCAATAATTGAAACAACAACGGTAATGGTTATAAACAAAGCAAAATCAAAGATTCGATAACTTAAACCAATCACTAAAGCGCTCCCTAAAAAAATAACAAACTGACGAGTAGTAATTGGGCCAATAATTTTACTTTCGATATCAATAAATTGTGGGACTGTAAACTGTTGCATAATACTAATTTAAAAAATCAATTTACTATTAAGATTCATAATCGCCTCAATCTCCACCAAAGTAAGGCCTTCTTGCTTTTTCTGTTCACGGGCAATAATTGCCTCTTTAAGCGGCAAGTTAGAAATAACTGCCTCCTGTACAATGTGCAAATACAAACGACTAACCGGACTTTTCCTCCAAGCACTAATACCGGCAATCATTTTTTCATAACCATCTTTTTCTAATAATTTTATTTTATTAAAAATTTTAGCTGTTATTTCTTCAGGAGTTTTTCCTAAACGACGAAAATTAGTTAAATCCAAAAACTGAATTTCTTCAAGTGGTCCCATTATTTTTGGAGTTGGCTTAATATCATGCATTATGGGGCGGCCACTGCTAGGTGCAGTATTTCCTAAAATTGACTTTCTCGCTAGACCCGGAGCAGGTGTAACGACTTTAGCGACCGAAACAGCTTCAACTATCGGAATTACTGGAGCTATCGGAGCTATCAAAGTGCTCGCAGCAACTAATACCTTAGAGCTAGCAGCCGAATTTTTATTATCGAAAAATAATTTATTTAAAAAATTATTATTTTCTGGTTTATGAACAATTGGTTTTTGCGGATCAATTTGAGAAATTGGATTTAATATTGAATCAGCATTTAAAGGGTCCTCCTTTGCAACAACTGGAGGCACTGAAGCAGGGGCAGAAACAGGCGCAGGAATAATAGGAGCAACAATAGGCGGCACGATATTTTGTTCTTCAACTTTATTTTCAGATATAGGAGCAACAATTCTTTTTGTTTCGCCAGAAGCAAGTGCCCGTTTTAAATCATATTCAACAATCGGCTTAGACAAACTATTATCCTTCGCAGCAGATGAAGCTACTCCATCAGAAGTAGAAACGATTTTATCAAGACGACTTGCTGGGGGAGTACTAACTACAGCCGCAGCTGGGCTATCATGATATTTAAATTTTTGACTTTCACATACTTTAAGGACTCTATCAATTTCAAGTGAACTAAGATTAAGCCCGCCCATTTCTATATTTTTTGCTAAAGAAGCTCTAGTATCAATACGGCTACGCACTCCCCGTAAATATATTGCTAATATCTTATTTAGACGCTCTACTAAAAATTCACTAGGCAACATTAACCCCGCCTCCTTAACTAATACATTAATATCCTGAGATAAATCTAAAGAACGGCGCTCACTAGATAGTCCAACATAATCAGAAACTAGAATAAAAATCTTTTCCTTTAATTCTTGGGTCATCTTATCGGCTTGTTCAGGTGTTAGCCCAAATTCACCAACAAAAATGGAAGGCAAATCTTTAATTGATAAACTCTTAATCATGACTTTCATCACAATCATAGCCAAATCAACTCGATAACGACTTTCGATTTCAGCCAAAGAAGACATGGCTTCTTTAGAAGAAACCTTGTCCTTTAAATCTTTAGGCAAACTGTTAAATTGTTGCAGGTAATCAAACATTAAATAAGAAAAAAACAAGAAAAATAAACAGAAGTAATACAATCCTTCTGTTTATCATTTTAACATATTTTGACTAAAATTGAAAAGGCAAATACGGCAATAAATACTAAGCTAAAACTATAAAGTAGTTATCGGCCGACTTTGAGTAATATAGAACTTTCCTTTTTCATAAGCCCACTCAATATCACAAGGAAATTTATAATGTTTTTCGATGGCAACGCAGACCTTGGCGAGTTCAATTATCTGTTTTCCGTTTAATTTTTGCTTTGATTGTTCGGATTTTAAAACTGAAACCCATTTAATTCCCTTACCTGGAGCTTTGATAATTTTTCTGGTCTGTTCAGCAATATTAATATCGATAATATCCATCTCTTTTTTACCTAAAACATAAGAATCGGGAGTAACTGAACCCGAAACGATTGCCTCCCCTAATCCATAACCCGCCTCAATAATCATTTGATTTCTATCTTGAGTAACAGGATGAACAGTAAAAGCGATTCCAGATATTTCTGAATCAACCATTTTTTGAATAACGACCGCTACGCTAACTTTTGTTTTTAACATTTTCTTTTCATGACGATAAAAAATCGCTCTCGGAGTAAACAATGAAGACCAGCATTTTTTTACATTATCTAACAAAGTTTTTTCGGTAGTATTAAGATAGGTCTCCAGTTCGCCTGCCCAAGAAGCGGCCGAAGAATCTTCGGCGGTTGCACTAGAGCGCACAGCAACATAAGGCGTTTTTAATTTTTTAAATTCTTTTATAATATCTAAAGATAAATCTTTAGGCATTTTTACGCTAGCAATAAGGGCGCGAATTGATGATGACGCGCCATCAACAGAATTTACATCTTTATAATTAACTTTTCTAAGCTGTGATTCCAATTCTTGAGTTAAATCAGTTTCTTCCAAGAATCTATCAAAAGCTTCAGCTAAAATAACAAATCCCGGAGGAACTTTAAGCCCGGCTTGCGTCATTTCACCAAGAGAGGCCCCTTTACCACCAGCAATTGCGGCATCTTTTTTCCCTATTTGAGAAAAAGGTTTGATTAACATACGTTTTAATATTATTTATTTATCGCTAATATTTTAACATTTATATAAATAGTTCTCAATCTTTTACAATTTTTATTTAGCCAATAATATCAACCTTTCCGTGAGTAGCATCGACATCAATAATCATGCCATCTTTAATAATTTTAGTCGCAATTTTTGTTCCGACAACACAAGGAATCCCCAGTTCACGAGAAATAATCGCCGCATGACAAGTAATCCCGCCGACATCAGTTACTATCGCCGAAGCTTTTTTAATCGCTGGGATTAAATCAGGGGTAGTCGCAATCGAAATTAAAATATCGCCATCTTTCATCTTAGCCATATCAGCAACAACATTAACAATTCTAGCTGCCCCTCGAGCACGACCAGGAGCAGCACAGTCTCCCGCTAAAATTTTTAGATCTCTGATTTCTTCTTTAAGAATATTTAATTTTGCAACATAGCCTCTCGCCTCATCCCCCGTTAAAAAGATTTCTGTTTTTGGCTTATCACTTGAATAATAAATACTAAAATTATAGCGCTGATTCAATACCTCGGCGGGAAAATGATGGCCTCTGAGCATTTGTGATAATTCCTCAGGACTCAAATAACGCACTTGTTTTAAAGATAAATAATGACGTCTTCCCACTTCGCGATAAACATTTTCCAAAACTGAAATTGCACAAAATAAAGTATCCTTTCTTAGCCCTTTAGTAAAAACTAAATCTCTAGCGAATTTGAATACTCCCAAGTGTTCAGCGTCCATTGCGAGTTTTTTTTCCAGTTCTCGTTGGCGAATTTCAGTTTTGATTCTGTTTTCTTCAATCTCTTGCAAAGCTTTATCAGGATTTATTTTTTGTCTGATTAAACTACTTAAAATATCAATAAAATATTCTTGATTCCAGCCTGGCCCGATCATACCGTAACCTAAAAAACCAAATTCATCCGTATGTTTTTTAAGTCTAGTCGCCATTTTCTTATCAATTGAGGCAATTTCTAAAGTAATGATTCTTGATTCGGTTAAGCTAAAATATTTTTTTAATTTTGCGTCTGCAATAATATCTTTTAAAATCAGCAGTAAGGCGCGGTATTCTTCGGCTGATTTTGATGGCTCTAGCGGTGTAGTTAAAACAGAAAAAGTGTCGCCCATTGATAAACCTGCCTTCTTTACCTTAGCGTCTAAATAATTCATTAAATATTTGGAGAAGGTTCCCTCGCCAAAATCTAAAACAGTTTGCGGAATATGAAGCAAATGGAGATTAATATAAATCTTAAAGAATTTATCAAAAGTATTAGCTAGTTCTATATCAGAAAGCGCTTTTAGATTAGTCTTTTTTAATTTTTCCGAAGCAATATAAAGACTTTGAGCCCTAAGACCCAAATCACCGATATATTTTTCTCGCCAAACAGAATCCGTTTTAACTCGAGCAAATATTTCCTCGCTTAAATTATAAAATTCTTGCTTGTTAGCTAAAAGTTGGCAAAAATTATTTTCAAAAATAGTAACTAAAGTTCCTAAAGCAGATTTAAAGTTATATAAATCACTAAACTCATGAGCCATCTGAGAATTCCAGGCCGGAGAAGTAAAAAGCGGATAATAATTTGGCATTTCTTCAAGACAAAAAATTTCTGATCCGATTTTCCCCGTCTCATATTTTTTAAAAATTGAAACTAAATCGGAAAAAAAATCACCTTTAGAGTTAGCAATAAAATATTTCTTACCGGAAATGTTTTCAATTAACAAAAATCCTCCTTCGATGAGATTAGCTAATTCTTTGTGGACATTAGCTTGATCTAAACCGAGAGTTTTAACAACTTCGCGCGCATAATATTTCTGCTCAGAATTTTTGAAAAATAAAGATAGAATATCCAAGCGTGCTTGTGAACTTATTAAATGATTTAACATATCTTTTTATATAATTTATAGTCTATAAATTATACAAATATATTGTTTTATTGTCAATACTTATTGTAAAAAATACAATAAAATTGGCGCCAACTAATTAAGCTCTTTCTATTACTTTAACAATTCCCTTGTCAGCATCAACCTCTACTAAATCACCATCATGAAGGGCCTTGGTAGCAATTTTGGTAGCAATTACGCAGGGCTTACGCATTTCTCGAGCAACAATAGCCGCATGAGAAGTTACTCCGCCCTGATCGGTTACAAAGGCCGCCGCCTTTTTCATGGCAGGAACTAAATCGGGTTGAGTAGAGATAGAAACTAAGATATCCCCTTCTTCCATTTTTTTCATATCGGAAATTACATTAACGATTCTAACCCTTCCTCGAGCTTGACCGCGACAACCACATTGCCCTTTAAGTTCTGAAGTTTCGACATCTTCATGTTTTTGAATGTATTTCTCAGTAATAATTTTTGCTTCTTCGCCGCTATAAAATAACTCGGTATTTTTAGCAGTATAATAAACGCAGAATTCAACTCTTTTTTTAACTTCCGCTTTATCAATTACACCATCAAAAAGCGCCACTTTAATTTCCGAAGACTTCATAAAACGTAATTCTTTCAACTTCACTCCCACCCGTTCCGCGATTTCTTCCAAAATAAAAGTTGTTTTATAGAGGGCAAACAATTGCGCGTAGCGACGATAGGTTTTGGTAACCATAAAATCTCCCCAAGCAGAAAAAAAGCGCTGAATATCTTTTGTTAACTTTAATTTTTTAATTAAAACCTCTCTCTCCTGAAGTGTTTTAATTGTATGCCCTTCTTGATCAGCAAATGTTTCAACTAAATGAGCGTCACCATTAACCATTCTCACTAATTCTTTCAAATAATGCTCAAAATCATATACTCCCTGCTCTTCGGTATAGATAAATTTAGTATAAAAATATTTATGATAATGATCTTCAAGACGAGACATTATTTCCGAAGAAATTTTTGCTTTTAAATCACGTACGACTTCGGAAAACTTCGCTTCGTACTCTTCGCTGTGAGTATAGAGACCGAAAAATTTTACATCTTCTTCTTTAAACTTTCTAAATAACTCTTTAAAAATGGCTAATTGTGCCGTATTTTGTTGAACCATGATGCCAATCTGCATCAAATTATCCTGCTCTTCTTTTAAGCGAGAAGCTTTATCGGGCTGAGTAAGTAATGATAAATATTCCTCAATTTTATCTTCTTTAA